>NZ_JBKJFM010000010.1:0-70471 GCF_046614825.1 Streptomyces nanhaiensis | reverse complement strand
CCCGCAGGGGGCGCGCCCGCAGGGGGCGCGCCGCGCGTGCGCGTGCGGTGCCGGGCAGGGCGGCCGGGCAGGGCCGGTGCCGGTGCCGGTGCCGGCTCAGCCCATCTCGTCGGGGTCGGGGCCCAGCCGGGTTCCGTTGTCCAGGGTGGACACGCCCGTCATGTCGTCCTCGTCCAGGACGAAGGAGAACACGTCGATGTTCTCCTCGATCCGGGAGGGGGTGACGGACTTGGGGATCACCACGTTCCCCGTCTGGAGGTGCCAGCGCAGCACCACCTGGGCGGGGGTGCGGCCGTGCTTGCGGGCGATCTCGGCGATCACCGGGTCGTCCAGCAGGTCCTTGCCCTGGCCCAGCGGCGACCAGGCCTCGGTGGCGATGCCGTGCTCGGCGTGGAAGGCGCGGGCCTCGGCCTGCGGGAAGTTGGGGTGCAGCTCGATCTGGTTGACGGCGGGGACGACCTCGGTCTCCTCCATCAGCCGCCGCAGGTGGGTGGGCTTGAAGTTGGACACGCCGATGGCCCTGGCCCGGCCGTCGGCGTGGATGGCCTCCAGCGCCTTCCACGTCTCGACGTACCTGTCCTGCTTCGGCGCGGGCCAGTGGATGAGGTAGAGGTCGACGTAGTCCAGGCCCAGCCGCTCCAGCGAGGCGTCGAAGGCGCGCAGCGCGGCGTCGCGGCCCTGGTCGTCGTTCCAGACCTTGGTGGTCACGAAGAGCTCTTCGCGCGGCAGCCCGGACTCGGCGACGGCCTTCCCGGTGCCCTTCTCGTTCTGGTAGATCGCGGCGGTGTCGATGCTGCGGTAGCCCGAGGCGAGCGCGTGCCCGACGGTGGCGGCGGCCTCCTCGTCCGGCACCTGCCACACGCCGAAGCCGAGCTGCGGCATCCGGACGCCGTTGTTGAGGATGATGTTGGGGACGTTGCTCACGAGCGATCGGTCCTTGTCAGTCGGTTGGCGACACGTGTACCCGGGGTCCCAACGATCATGGCAGCGTTGTCATTCCCGCTTCGCCGCGTCTCCTCCCGCCGCACGCCCGCAGCCCGCACGCCCGCACGCACGGCGGCGGCCGCGGCGTCCGCCCCGCCCGCCCCGGGTCCGGCCCGGCCCGCCCGCTCAGCGCTGGTAGAGGGCGTCGATCTCGGCCGCGTACGCCTTCTCCACGGCCCTGCGCCTCAGCTTCATCGAGGGGGTGAGCAGCCCGTCCTCCTCGGTGAACCGCGACCCCAGTATCCGGAAGGTGCGGATCGACTCGGCCTGGGAGACCTGGGTGTTGGCGGCCACCACCGCCCGTCTGACCTCGGCCTCCAGATCGGGGTCGCGCACCAGCTCGGCCGGGCCCAGGAGCGGCTTGTTGCGCATGGTCAGCCAGTGGTGCACGGCGTCCTCGTCGAGGGTGACCAGCGCGGCGACGTAGGGCCGGTCGTTGCCCACCACGACGCACTGCGCCACCAGCGGGTGCGCCCGCACCCGGTCCTCCAGCACCGTCGGCGAGACGGTCTTGCCGCCGGAGGTCACCAGAACGTCCTTCTTCCGCCCGGTGATCGTCAGATAGCCGTCCTCGTCCAGCGAGCCGAGGTCGCCGGTGGCCAGCCAGCCGTTGTGCAGCACCTCGGCGGTGGCGCGGGCGTCGCCCAGGTAGCCGGCGAAGACCTGGCCGCCGCGCAGCCACACCTCGCCGTCCTCGGCGATGTGCACCGTGGTGCCCGGGACGGGGACGCCGACGGTGCCGAAACGGGTCTGCTCGGGCGGGTTGGCGGTGGCCGCGGCGGTGGTCTCCGTCAGCCCGTACCCCTCGAAGACGCGGATGCCGGCGCCGTCGTAGAACAGCCCCAGGCGCCGCTCCATCGCCGAGCCGCCCGACACGGCGTACCGGCAGCGGCCGCCGAGCGCGGCGCGCAGCCGGGAGTAGACGGCCTTGTCGAAGAACCGGTGCTGCATCCGCAGGGCCGGACCGGGGCCGCGCCCGGTTCCGAAGGCCTTGTCCTCCATCGCCTCGGCGTAGCGGACGGCGACCTCCACCGCCTTGTCGAACGGCTCCAGCCTCCCCTCCGCCTCGGCCCTGCGCCGCGCGGTGTGGAAGATCCGCTCGAAGATGTAGGGCACGGCCAGCAGGAAGGTGGGCCGGAAGGTCTCCAGGTCGGGCAGGAGGGCGGCGGCGGTCATGTTGGGCTGGTGGCCGAGCCTGACCCCGGCGCGCACCGCCCCGACCTCGATCATCCGCCCGAAGACGTGGGCGAGGGGGAGGAAGAGGAGGGTGGAGGCCTGCCCTCCGCTCCCGGAGGGGAAGAGGGCCTCGTAGCGCCGGACGAGGTTGTCGCACTCGGCCATGAAGTTGCCGTGGGTGAGCACACAGCCCTTGGGGCGGCCGGTGGTGCCGGAGGTGTACAGGACGGTGGCGGGGGTGTCCGGGGTCAGCGCGAGCCGGTGCCGGTGCACCACGTCGTCGTGGATGTGCGCCCCGGCGGCGGCCAGCGCGCCCTCGGCGTCGGCGTCGAGCTGCCACAGCCGCTTCAGGCGCGGCAGCCGGTCGACGACCGAGCCGACGGTCATCGCGTGCTCCTCGTGCTCCACGACGGCGGCCGTCACCTCCGCGTCGTGCAGCATCCAGTGGACCTGCTCGGCCGAGGAGGTGGGGTAGACCGGCACCGGCTGGGCGCCGACCGACCACAGGGCGAAGTCGAACAGCGTCCACTCGTAGCGGGTGCGGGACATGATCGCCACCCGGTCGCCGAAGCGCACGCCCTCGGCGAGCAGCCCCTTGGCCAGTGCCAGCACCTGGTCGCGGAACTCCGCGGCGGTCACGTCCCGCCAGGCGCCGGAGGTGTCCTTGCGCGCCATCACCACCTGGCGCGGGTCGGCGTCGGCGCGGTCGAAGACGGTGTCGGCCAGCCCTCCGATCTGAGGCTCCGTCGCCAGGGCCGGGACGGTGAACTCGCGCACGTGCCGCTCCTCGTCGCGCTGTGGCGTGGGGGACTCACAGCGGGCCGACCGTACCGGATGCGCGGGCCGCCCAGGAAGGGATGTGATACGGCCCGACGGTGTGAATGCGGTCGTTTCGGGAAGTCCGTGCCGGGCCGTCACCGTTCATCCCGGCCCTCTCCACCGAATCTCCCGTGCGGTGCCCCCTCTTCTGCGCTGGGACGCGCCCGCGGGCGCGCCGGTTCCGCCGCCCTCAGGTCCGTCGTACGCCGAGCGCGACGCGGTGCTCACCGGCGTAGACGTTCATCGACGGCCCCCGCAGGAAGCCGACCAGGGTCAGCCCCGTCTCGGCGGCCAGGTCGACGGCCAGGGAGGACGGCGCGGAGACGGCCGCCAGCACGGGCACCCCGGCCATCACCGCCTTCTGCGCCAGCTCGAACGAGGCGCGCCCCGAGACCAGCAGCACGGTGCGCGACAGAGGCAGGTCCCCCCGGGTCAGGGCGCGCCCGACGAGCTTGTCGACGGCGTTGTGGCGGCCGACGTCCTCGCGCAGGTCCAGCAGCTCCCCCTCCGGGGAGAACAGGGCGGCCGCGTGCAGGCCGCCGGTGCGGTCGAACACCCGCTGGGCGGCGCGCAGCCGGTCGGGCAGCGCGGCGAGCACCTCCGGCTCCAGCGGGGGGAAGTCTCCACTGACGGGCCAGCGGGCGGTGGTGCGCACCGCGTCCAGGCTGGCCTTGCCGCACAGCCCGCACGAGGAGGTGGTGTAGACGTTGCGCTCCAGGGTGATGTCGGGGACGGGCACGCCGGGGGACAGGCGCACGTCGACGACGTTGTAGCTGTTGCGGACGGTGCCGTCGGCCTGCTCGGTGGCGCCGGCGCAGTAGACGATGTTCGCCAGTTCCTCCGGGCGGCCCAGCACGCCCTCGCTGACCAGGAAACCGGCGGCCAGGGCGAAGTCGTCACCGGGCGTGCGCATGGTGACCGCCAGCGGTTTGCCGTTCAGGCGGATCTCCAGCGGCTCCTCGGCCACCAGGGTGTCCGGGCGCTCGCTCACCACACCGTCGCGCAGGCGGACGACACGGCGGCGTTCGGTGACTCGGCCCATGGAAATCAGTCCCGCCTCGGTCGACGCTTCACGGCTGCGGCGCCCTCTGCCGCGGCCGTCCCCATTGTGCTGCTGCCCCGCTTCCGCCGTACGCTCACCCGCCGCCCGGCCGTCCATGCCCGTGAGCGGGATGCGGGTCGCCGGGCTGCCGGGCTGCCGGACCCGGCCCCGGAACCCACAATGGGGACATGCCGGACGTACCCGACGCGTCGAACGCGCCGCCGCGCCTGCTGGTCGTCGGCGCCACCGGAGTCCTCGGCGGCGCCGCGGCCGACGCACTGGCCCGCAGGGGCGACGCGATCTTCCTCGCCGGACGCGACCGGGAGCGGCTGGCGTCGGCGGCGCGGCGTCTGAAGGCCGGCTCCGCCCCCTGTGACGCCTACGACCTGGACGGCATGGCCGCCCTGCCCCGTCTGGCGGCCGAGGCGATGGGCGGCCTGGACGGCGTACTGGTGGCGATCGGCGCGGTCGCCTTCGGCCCGGCCGAGGAGACGAGCGCGGCCGTCACCGAGCACCTGTTCGCCGTCAACACCCTGGCGCCCATCGCGGTGCTGTCCGCGGCGCTGCCCCTGCTTCACCCGCCCGGCACCCTGGCCGCCACCACCGGAGTGGTCGCCGTCCGCCCGCAGCCGAGGATGGCCGCCTACAGCGCCTCCAAGGCGGCGCTGTCAGCCTGGCTCACGGCGGTCGCCGCCGAGCGGCGCCGCACCGGCCTGTCGGTGGCCGACCTCCACCTGCCGCACACCGACACCGGCCTGGCCGGGCGCGCGGTCGCGGGCAGCCCGCCGCCCCTGCCGCGCGCCGCGCCGCTGGAGGAAACCGTCGACAGGATCGTCGCCGCCTTCCACCCCGAACCGTCCGCCGGTGGGCCTTCCGCCGGTGGACCGCCCGGCACCTGACCGCCGGCCCGTCCCCGGCTCCGCCGACCCTGGCCCGGCCGTCCCGGCACCCCACCGGACCACGGATTATGCATGTGAGAGGCACCGCGAAAACTTGGTATGGTGTTCCCCGTCGCCGCGGCCGGAAGGCCGCTGGTCGCACACCGGTCCGGGTGGCGGAATGGCAGACGCGCTAGCTTGAGGTGCTAGTGCCCTTTATCGGGCGTGGGGGTTCAAGTCCCCCCTCGGACACGAACCATTTCCCCACGGTCTCGCCGAGACCGTGGGGTTCTTGCGTTCGGGGGGATGTCGGGTTCGGGGCTGATCGTCGCCCGTACGGTCTGTCGGCCGGGGGTGTAGGCGAGCCGGAGACCGAGGCGCCGGTAGAGCTCGGCCTTGTCCTCGGGGGTGGCCTGGCGGACGGCGGCGGCGAGATCACTGACGGAGCGGACTACAGCGGCGACGTCGTCGCGGGTCATGCGGGTGCCGGTGTCCTGGGCGGCGGTGTGCAGCCGGGTTTCGGCGCGTGTGCGTTCGGCCTGGACCTCGGTGATCCACCGGGTCACCACAGCGGGGTCGGCTCCCGCTTCGAGTGCGGCGCGGTACCGGGTGAGCTTCGTGTCGCACTCGGCGATCCGGGCGCGGGCCGCTTCCGCGGCGGCGGCCTCGGCGCGGGCGCGGGGGTCTTCGGCGGCGGCCATCAGATCGATGGTCTCGTCCAGGCGGTGGGGCTGGAACACCCCGGCCAGCCAGTCGTCGAGCGCGGGGGTGAGCCACTTCTCGCGCAGGTAGACGTTGCGCGGGTGGGGCACGCGGTTGGCCAGCGCGTACTGCTCGGGGAAGCGGCAGCGGTAGTAGGCGTCGCCGTGGGACCACTGAGCCTGCATCCGCCGCGTGCACGCCTCGCAGACGATGCGGCCGCGGAACAGGTACGGGTTGCGGGTGCGATGGACGACGTGAGCGGTGCCGGTGCGGGCCCGGGTGCCCAGGACCTCCTGGACGCGGGCGAAGGTGTCGTCGTCGACGAGCGGGGTGTGGGCGGTCCGCTTGGAGACGATCCACTTCTCCTGGGTGTTCCAGCGCATCGAGGTGGTGTAGCCGAGAGAGACGTCGTGGATATCCAGGAGCACCTCGTACTTGGACTGCCGGTTCCAGACCTGGCGGCCGGTGTACCGGGGGTTGGTCAGGATGGCCCGTACCGCGCTCTTGGCCCAGGCACGGGTGTCGCGGTGCGGGTTGCGGGCCCGGTCGTGGGCCGATGGGCTGGGAATGCCGTCGCGGGTGAGCCCTTCGGCGATGGCGAAGATGCCCAGACCGCGCAGGAACTCGGTGAAGATGCGGATGATGACGGGGGCAGTAACGGGGTTCGGGTTCGAGGCCGTGGAGACGTCTTCCGTCGGCGGCCTTGGACGGGTTCGGATGCGGGCCCAGGTCGCACAGCCGGTAACCGTACGGGGGCCGGCCGCCCAGATACCGGCCCTCCATGAGGGCCTGGGCGGCCATGGCGGCGTGCACGCGGACCCTGATGCGGTTGCGCTCCCCCTTCGACATGCCGCCGAACACGGACATGATCAGGTCGTGGGCCGCGTTGTCCGGGTCGATGGGGCCGCCGACCTCGGGCTCCCACAGCGGCACGCCGTAGTGGGCGAACAGCGGGAAGGTGTTGCCGAATTGGGAGCCGTAGAAGGCGCGCTGTGGCTCACCGATCACCACGGCGTCGAAGCCGCGGGGCGGTGCGGCGAACGCGGCGAGCAACTCGGCGGCGCGCGGGCGCCGTTTCCATGGCAGAGCGCGGCTCTCACCGATGTCGAAGTACTCGGCCGTGATCTGCCCGCCGGCTGGTTCGAACAGGTTCCGGGCGCGGCTGAGCTGCCACGACTGGGAGGCTTCGGGGTCCTGGTGGTCCTCGGTGGACACCCTCCCGTAGAAGGCGAACCGCAGGGCCGGGCGTGAGGGTGTGTGATCAGTGGGCGGGGCGGAGGCGGGCTCGGGACGTAGTCAGGGGAGGGAAGGGTCATCTCCGGTCACTGTCCGGTGCTTTCTGCTGGTGGTGGTCTGGGCAGCCGTCCACGGATAGCTCGTCGGCGGCCAGAGCGCCAGTAGACGCGGCGCAGACAGTTGCGGCATGGCGGATGAGGATGTGCAACAAGACCGTGGCCGCTGACGGAGTCAGCTCAGGCGTGAGCGGACTGATGACGACACGGAAACCGGGCGGCGGCGCGTCGCGCCGTGGACGCGGGCTCATGAGCCCTGGCCCCTCGGGCCCGACACGATATTCCGGCTGGAGACCCTACTCGGGACTGCAGATGCCCAGGCATAGAGACGGATAGGGTCGGCGTGCAAATTCTCGAATGCCTGGCCGAGCGAGATGCTCCTGGCTGCAGGTCCAGGACCGGATGCGCCGCAAGGTTGGACGGGGAAAAGGGGTTTGGTGACGTCTGAGGAGGCGCTGACAGGGAGACTGTGAGGCGACGCGGTAGGCATCGGAGGACAGCTCCGAGATGTGGAGAGCGAGTTCGTCATGCTTACGTGAAACAATAGGGACGTGACAGGACAGGATTGCCACCGCTGTTCTGGGTAATTAAGTCGTACAAGGTGCACTTCGGCTGATGATTGCTACGCTGCTTCCCTCCCGAACCGCGTAGGGGCGGGTCCCTGACGGAGAACTCGAAACATGGGAGCGGGTGAAGTTGCTGGCCGGGAGCGGGAAGTCAACAATCCAGACGGTTGCGCGGCTGAACCAGCAGATCGCCAGTGAGCTGTTTCCAACCTGACGCCGAGGTTGGAGACAGACCCCAGCGGTAGCAACGGGTGAAGTTCCTGGTAGATGGGTTGTCGACCAAGATCAACCTGTCAGGCCAGGAGCTTCGTGTGCTTGTCTACCCATCGGCGATCGATCTGTCCAGTTCGGCCCTGCGGTTCCTCAGCCGTCACCTGGCCGAGCGGCGCAGAGCCATCGGCTGCCGGTGGCGCCGCCTGTCCAGCAACCGGCAAGCACTGCTGGTCCTGGCCCACCTGCGCTGCGGCGACACCTACAGCCGTCTCGCAGCGGCCTTCCGGATCGGGGTGGCCACCGTCTACCGCTACATCCGGGAAGCCGTCGAACTCTTGGCGGCCCTCGCCCCCGACCTGGCCGACGCGGTGCGGACCGCGTCGGTGAAGGCATTCGTGATTCTGGACGGCACGCTGCTGCCGATCGACCGGATCGCCGCCGACCGGCCGTACTACTCCGGCAAGCACAAGCGGCGCGGCATGAACATCCAGGTCCTCGCCGCCCGGCGGGGAAGCTGCTGTGGGCCTCCCCGGCGCTGCCCGGAGCGGTCCACGACCTCCGCGCGGCCCGCACCCACGGCATCATCGACGCCCTGACCGAGACCGGCGCGGCCTGCTGGGCGGACAAGGCCTACCGAGGCGCCGGCGGTACCGTCCGGGTGCCCTACTGGGGGTCGCTGGGAGAAGCTCTCGGCCGGGCAGCAGGCCCACAACCGCTCCCACGCCCGCATCCGCGCCTTGGGCGAGCAGGCGGTCGCCGCCCTCAAGTCCTGGCGGCTGCTGCGCAAGCTCCGCTGCTCCAACACCCGGATCACCGGCCTGGTCAAGGCCGTTCTCACCCTCCACCTCGCTACATCAACATGAGGTTGGAAAACGCTCAGTGAGTGATCCAGTCCTTGGCGAGCTCCACGAGGTTCGGAAACATCCATGGCTTGCGCCCTTGCTTCGGATCTTCCAGTAGTTCCAAAGCCAGCTTGGCCACCTGGAAAGCGACCTGCTGGACGCGAACACCCCGGCCGTCGACCAGCGTGTGCGTGGCGCTCTTCCCGATGAGGCCTTCCACCTCGGCCCGTGTTGCTACGTGCTCGTTCACCTTGAACGGCTCCGCCTGCGTGAAGTCCGCGTAGAAGCGCGCCTCCTCCACCTCTCGCGGTATCCCTCCAACCGCGGGAAGGTGATGCGCAGCTCTTCCCGGTCTTTCATGGCCCGGACGTGCTTGGGCTCCGGTCGCGGCTTGGTCTTCAGCTCGCGGTTCGGGTCGGTCTGGATGAACTGGAAGGGGATGCCGTACACGTCCGCGTACTCCGGCTCCAGAAGTCCCTCGTCGTTCACCGCGTACGAAATGCGGCGCAGACCACGGCCCGCCACCTGCTCGCACAGCAGGTGGCTGCCGAAGGCCCGGACTCCCAGGATGTGTGTGACCGTATTGGCGTCCCAGCCCTCCGTCAGCATGGACACAGAGACGACGCACCGTACGTCCTGCCCGAGTTTGTCCTTCTTGCCGACGGTGTTCAGGACCTCACGCAGCAGGTCGGCATCCGTGAGTGCTTCCACGTCCCGGTCGGGGAACCGGGTGCGGTACTCCTCCTTGAACGCCTCCAGTTGCTCGGCCGCTGCAGCCTTGAACTGGGCGTCCAGCTGAGGGTTGTCGGACTCCAACTGCGCAGAATCGACCAGGATGGTGCGGGGCACCGGGTAGCGGCGGCCCTGCTCGTCATAGTTGGAGAAGAGGCCCAGCATGCCCCGCTTGCCGAGGCCACCACTGTCTGGCAGCTCGTGGCCGGCGATCTGGTCGTACACCCACTTCGACACCGTCGTGTTGTTGCAGACAACAATGAACACCGGGGGAGTAGAGCCGGTGCCCTGGGGCTCCTCCTCCCAGCGTGCGAAGGCCTCCGTGTAGTTTGCGGTACAGGCTGTGGGCTGCCCCGTCCAGAACGGCCGGTAGCGTTTTGTCCGCGAGCGTCTCAGGCTTCTGGGAGCGCTTCGGCATCTCGTCCCTGATGTGCTCCCACAGGTTCAGGTACGAGACCTCCTTGTGCTCCGCGTCGTCGTCCACGGGCACACGAGGGATCTTGACCAGGCCCGACTCGATGGCGTCCAGCAGTCCGAAGTCGCTGATCACCCAGGGGAAGAGGGTGCCCTCTGGGTAGCCCGAGCCATTCAGGTAGAAGGGGGTCGCGGAGAGGTCGTAGACCGTCTTGATGCCGGTCTTGCGCATGATGTGGTTCAGGCCGTCGAACCACTGGCGCGCGTGCTTGTTCTCCTCTTCGGCCTGCTTCTTCTCCTCCCCCTTCAGATCGTCGACGGTGACGGCCCCTTCCAGGGCGGCCCCGCGGGTCTGGTAGCAGTGATGTGCCTCGTCGTTGATGACGATGATCTCGCCCTTGCTGCCGCCCAGATCCCGCAGCACCCGGTTGACCATCATGTCGGGCGTCTCGACGAAGGGGTCGTTCTTCGATCTCGCCAGCAGCAGCTTCTTGGTCTTGGACGCGAGTCCCTGGCCCTCTCGCGTCGTCTTGAGCATGAACGCGTGGTAGTTGGTGATCGCCACCTGCGCCTGGCCGAGCGCACCCCACAAGTCCGCCGGGACGACGTCCCGCTCCTTGTAGTAGTTGTTCGGATCGGACGGCATCAGTACCCGCAGCCGGTCCCGGATGGTCACACCGGGCGCGACCAGAAGGAAGCGCTTGGCGAACCGGGGGTCCTGCGGGCCGGCGACCTTGTTGAGGACGTTCCAGGCGATCAGCATCGCCATCACGACGGTCTTGCCCGCGCCCGTCGCCATTTTCAGGGCGACCCTGGGCAGCCCCGCATTGTGCTCCTGGTTGGTCTCTTCCAGGTGGGTCTTGATCCACGGCCTGCCGAGCTTCGTGCCCACCTCCGTCAGGTAGATGGCGGTCTCCACCGCTTCCACCTGGGCGAAGAAGAGTTTCCGTTCCCGAGCCGGGTCGGTCCAGTACTCCAGGAGACGGCGGGTCGTCGGCGTGATGTTGGGGTATCCGGCCCTGCGCCAGCGGTCGACCTCGTTGCGGATGTTGCCGATGACGTCCTGGCCCTTGCGCTCCTCCAAGATGCCGTCGAAGAACAGCTCGTGCTGGACGCCGGCGGACGTCTTGCGTCCCTTCCGGGCACGCGGCACGGGCATCCAGGTCTCGCTCGGGCGACGCCCGGGAACCCGCTTACCGGTCGGTTGTCCCCGCTCGTCCAGTTCCCAGTGCCAGGCCGGCTCCGCGTACGGCGAATTGATGATCGGGTTCTCGATCACTGCTGCCATGCTCTAGATATCTCCCTCACGCCACATCTGCGCGGACCGTACATCCTGCCACCGACGATGACCCCATTCGTGCATGATCAGACAATCCGCACCCGATGCTCCTCTCGCTCCAGATGTCCCATGACCACCTGGTGTGCCCGCCATCCGTCCGGGAACTTCGGAGGTACATCCAGGTAGACAGGACTGCTCCGCGGGTGCCGATCCAGCAGGTCGCGGATGCCGGCGCGGGCCACCACGATGCAGGCGAAGCGGTGGCGGGAGAGCAGGACGCACAGGCGGCCCGTTTCCAGATGGAAGGCGGAGGCGTCCTGGCGGCCGGAGAGCGGGTGCCAGACGAGGGTGACGTCGAACTCGCGGCCCTGGAGGCGGTTGGCGGTGTCCACGGTGATGCCGGTCAGATTACGGGCGGCGAGGCGGGAGCGGACGGCTTCCGCCTGCACGGTGCGTGCCGTGCCGATCGCGATGCGGTCCGTGGCCAGAGGCTCTCCGTTGACCAGTGCACCGCGCTCCAGCAGCCGGGCCGCCGTCGCCACGAGGGCATCCGCCACCTCCGGGTCGTGGTCCAGGGTGTGGCGGGCGGGGAGTTCCAGGTGGCCCCAGCCGGAGGCGGCGGCCCGGGCGAGGATGTCGTCCATGGGGCCGGAGCCGTGGGGCAGGCTGGCGTACGACAGCACGCGCTCCGATGCCGTCGTACCGGGGACGAACCGGTAGAAGGGGTAGAAAGCCTGCTCGACCAGGGGCGCCGCCGTCTCCGGCAGCCGCCAGGAGACGGGGAGCTGGTGGCGTACGAGGTCGGGGTTGTGGGCGAGGGTGACGTCGACCGCGTTGCGCAGGGGGTCCCAGGTCAGGCCGTGCCAGCGGTCGGTCTCCACGGTGGCGAAGGGATCGAGCTGGCCGGGATCGCCGACGAAGAGCACCTGCGAGTCGTCCTCGGAGAACAGCGGGGCCGTCGCCAGGAGCGCGTCCGAGCGCATCTGGTAAGCCTCGTCGACGATGGCCCACCGCCATGGCGCGCACTTGTCCGGGTTGACGAACGACCACTTCTTCGCGGTGGACACCACGACGGGCAGGTCGCGCAGGTCCGCCACCTGGTTGCTCCCGGTGATGTTGGGGTGCCGGGTGACGCGGGGCGGAAGGGTGTGGCCGCCGGCGTGGAGGCGGCCGATCGCCAGGTCAGGGTGCTCCTGCGCGATGCGGTCCACCAGGTCGTCGACCTGCTCGTTGGTCTGCGCGACGATCATGAGCTGGTGGCTCGCGGACGTCAGGTGCCCGGTCGCCTTCACCACCAGCGTGGACTTCCCGGCCCCAGGAGGCGAGTCCACCACGACGCCCCGGCCGGGCGCGGTGTCGAGGCTGACCAGGATCCCCGCGACTGCCCGGTCCGCGCGCTCGCCGGGAGTGAGGGCTTCGGGCTCCCCGGTATTGGGAAGGGGGTCGGTCACTCCCAGATCTCCTCTGCATCCTCTTCTGTGGGTTCGTACGGCTGTGGCGGGCCACCATGAGTCCAGGGAGTGTTCTCCTCGTCGGGCAGGGCGGACGGCATGGCCGTGAGGTTGAGCGTGGTGTACGTCAGTTCCTCGCCAGTTTCCGCGAGGGTGCCGGCCGGTGCCGGGGGCTTGCGCTTGTTCGCGAAGCCGCCCTTGAGCTGGAGCACCACGGTGTGACCACCGTCGTCCTCCTGTCGTACTTCGAGGATGCGCGCTTCTTGGCCGGGTCGGGCGGGGGACTTCACCTCCGTGCCGACCGCGAGGCCGACGCGAGCGTCAGTGCGGAGTGTGATCGTCGGACGCCACACCTGGGAGCCGGGGCGGTCGCCGGGGACGAATCGGTCCTCGTACTTGGCCGTCACCGTCCCCGTGAACGCCTCGCCGGTCAGCTCGTACTCCGCCATCACCAGCGGGTCATCGTATGCGCGCTCCGCCTCGTAGCGGGCGACCGCGTCCTCCAGCTGGGCCAGGCGGCGGGCGGCTCGGACGGCCCGATCGCGTCGGGCCTGCGGGCGGCCGTCGGCGTCCAGGTACTCGGCGTACTCGGAGAACCAGCGTCGGTCGAGGGCCCAGCGGTCGGGGACGTGGGCGCCCTCCGGCAAAGTGCGGAGCAGCTCCACGCCGCGCCACATCAGCCGCCAGGTGGGCAGCACCTGGCCGTGCAGCTCACGGTCGATCTGGCGGCCGACCGCCTCGCGTCCGCGGTCTTCGGATGTCTCGTCGTAGCGCGTCATCAGTTCGTGCAGGGTCCGGTCGAAGACCGGGTCGGTGGACGGGCCGGCCGGCGGCCACACGGTGGGGTCCTCCGTCTCCCGCGCCGCCTGCGCACCGTCGCTGCCCTCCGGCGGATCGATCCAGGCCAGCAGGGAGGCGAGGTGGGAGTCCTCGGAGGGGCTCTGGCCCGTGGCCCAGTGCGCGGCGAGCAGCCGGGTCATCGCGAGCAGCACGCTGGAGTTCGGGAACTCGGCCAGTTCCGCGAACCAGGTCAGCCACTTGCCGAGGGCGGGCACGGACGGGTCGACCGCGTACGGTCCCTCGGTGGCGCGCAGTCGGGTCAGCCGGCCGAGCAGGCCCACGTACGCAATGCCCTCGCCGTTCGGTACGAGGAGCTGCGGGGCCCGCAGAAAGCGCAGGCGTTCCTCTTTCTCCTTGCCGCGGCCGACGGTGTAGGGCTCCGTCTCCGTCCGGCACTCGTTGATGTACGTGAGCAGCAGTGCGGCGAGGCGCTCGGCGAACCGGAAACGTTCGGCGCGATTGCGCGGCTGGCGGACGGTGAGGAGCACCGGGTGCTCGGGGTCCGTACCCGCCAGCGCGGCCAGGGGCGCGCATGCCTCGCCGGCGAGGGTGAGCGGCACCAGGACGAACGGTTTCTCGTCCAGGTGCTGGTGGCGGACGGTCGTCAGCGGTTCGGCGCGGCCGGTGTGGGACGCCGTGAGCGCCGCGACGGTGGACAGGACGCTCATGAGGCCCTCCGGCGGAGTCGGCGCAGCAGGTCGGCTGCGCGCAGCAGGTCGGCGGCTTCCGCCTCCGCCTCTCCCGGAGCGGCGACACCGTTCAGGTAGTCGAGCGCAGTGCGGGTGGAGTCGATGCCCGGCAGGTCGTTGCGCACGCCGCTGCCCAGGCGGCCCGGCGAGGCACACCCGTCCGCCTCGTCGCGGCAGTAGCGCGCCATCTCGCAGAAGGACAGACAGGAGGGCGTGTACGAGGCGTCCAACGCCTCTATGGACGAGGAGAGTTCGTCCGTGCTTCGGGTCGTGTCCAGGGTCGCCGTCTCGGGGAGCCGAGCCGCGAGGTCCTCGGCGCGCCGCAGCCGTGAGAGCTGGAACTGCAGGGCGTCGAGTTCCTGCCGGAGATCGATCAGGCGGCCGTAGGGGCGGTTGGAGAAGTCCTTGGGGCAGACGAGCAGGAACTCGTGGGAGATCTGTTCGGTGGGCAGGCCGGCGGTGTCGAAGGCACGGCGCAGGGCGAGGACGTACACTGCGGCCTGCTTGGCCGCCTCGGCTACAGCGGTCGGGTTGGCCTGGCCGTCGATTGCCGCGAACGAGCGGATCAGGACGACGTAGAACTTCCCTCCGATGCGGTGGGTGAGTGCATCCGGCTCCAAGTAGGCCGTCTGGCCAGCGACTTCGAGGGTGAGTACGGGACGGTCGAGGATGAGCCGTACGTCCTGGCCGGAGGTCACGTGCGTGATGAGGCGACGGGTCTCCCGCTCGCGCACGTGCAGGGCCGTGTTGCCCCCTACTTCGTTGAGGTCGGTGACATGGGCCTCTGCCACGGGGACGGAGAGCTGCTCGCGCAGCAGCCGGATGAGTTCGGCGTAGCCGCCCCACTTCACGAGGCCGTGGAACGCCTGTTCGCGGGCGAGGGCGAAGGGTGACTGGCCGAAGCGTGGTTCGTATCCGACCTGCTGGGCGAGTAGTGCCTTGTCCACCCCGGCGGCATCGAGGACGGCGCGACGGGCACAGGCAGGATTGGCGGTCAGGGCGGTGATCTTGCGGGCGGTGTACGGCTGAGGGGGCTGCGGTCCACGCAGCCGCGCGAGCCGGCCGTCGGGAGGTTTGGACTGCTGGGAGGGCATCGTCTCTACTTCGGGAACGTCTTCGGGAGCTCACCGGCGTGCGAGGCGTCTGACGTCATCGCCGTCGGGGAAGGGCGTCAGGACAGAGTCCCACCCGCGTCGCGCAGAGCGTCACGCATTGGCGCCGCACCGAACAGTTGCTGTACGTCCGCGAGTTGGGTACGGGCGCGCTGCGCGGCCGCTTGCCGCTGCTGCTCGTCCTCCTGCTGGTGGACGGCTGCTTCGGCGTGGGCGGCTGCGATCACGCGCGCGGGGTCGGGTTCCGGGGCCGCGGCGTCGTAGGCGCCCGGGATCGTGAGGGCGAAACGGCGCAGTAGCCGCCAGGCCGCGTCCGGGGCCGGGTGCCCCGCGGTGATGAGTCGTTGGATCTGCTCGGCGGTCCCTACCGCGTGGGTGAGGAAGTCGGCGCGTGGGCTGAGCGGGCCGATGATCCGCCGTTCCACGGGCCAGGTGGACAAGGCCAGGAGTCCGCGCGCGGGGACAAGGCGGTCGTGGGTCAGCGCCGCACAGATGTAGTACGGACGGGCGTAACCCTGTGCGGTGAAGGAGCGTTCTTCATCCCGGCGGAGCGACGCGAGTTTGGTGGCCACCAGCGGCTCGGTGAAGAACGCCTCGTACGTGGACGAGATGAGCTTCGGTGAGGCGGGGGCCCTCAGCAGGGTGAGCGCCTGATGAACTTGTTCGCGGATCGGGATGGAGCCGTGCTTCGGGCGCTCTTTGCGGCGTGGTGCGCCTGTGGTTGCCGACGCCTGCGGAGCCGAGGGCTCGGTCGGAAGTGCCGCACCGTCCGGTTCGGCCTCGGACTCGAGGGCGTGCTCCCAAGCGGCCTCGGCCTCACGCAGCGCGCGACGGATGCGCGCGGTTTCGGCCTTGTCCCGGGCGCGCACAGCGCCGCGCAGTTCGGTGCGCAGGTGGGACAGGCGCTGCTCGAGCTCCTCCAGTGATGCCGCCATGCGGGGCAGCTTAGCGCAGTAACCAATCTGTGCCAATAATTTCCAATGAGTTCCAAGATTCCTGCTACGGTCGAATGCAGCAGCGCATCCGGTCGGCCCGAAGGATGCCGCCTGTTTTGAAACAAAGGGGAGGAAATGAGTCACAACACGACGGCATGGCACAGGCCGCCCTGGCTGACCGGGGACGACGGCCTCGTTCGCGTGGGGCCCGGTACGGGCGGGAGCGAGGAGCACACCTGCCCCTCGCACGCCGCGGCCAAGGCCCGGCCCGGTCTCTGGCCTGCACGGCGTCTCCGGTTGCCGAAGCCGGAGCTCGAGACGTTCACCCTCGGGCCGGTCATGGACGCCGTCGACCGGGTCGAGTTCCACGGTGAGACACCCGACCAGGCCCTGGCGGGGCTGCGCTCCCGCACCCCCGCCCTCCACCCCGGTCACCTGACGTACGCCGAGCACGCCCTCCGTACGTACCTGGGAGCGTGCGCCGGCGACGGTGGACAACGGATCCAGCCGGTCCGTCCGTACTGGGTGGCCCAGCGGGAGAACGGCAAGTTCTGGGAGATGTACGCCTGGTGGCGCAGGTACGAGTCGGCCGACGGAAGGCTGCGCGAGTACCGGCGGCTGCGGCACGGCGAGGCCAAGAACTCCGAGCCCGGCGAGATCGCCATCGCCGTGTACGTCGCTGTTCACGGACGCCGGGCGGCCTGGCCCCGGAAGTGGGCACGCGCGTTCCAGCCGTACGGACCCGCCGTCCGGCCCGAGCGGGTGCGTGTCGTCGAAGTCGGGCTTACCGACGGACGGCCGCGCGTGCAGTTCGACGGGACAGCCGAGGAGGCCGAGGCGTACTACGCCGAGCACGGGCACGCGCACGTGGCCCGTGTCGTGGCGGGCGACAGGCCGATACCCGGCTCGTCCTGCGTCGACTGCAAGCAGTTCACGGGCTGCGAGGCCGTGCCGCGCAGGCCCGGCATCCTCGGACTTCCCTCACGGGCGGCACCGCTGAGGAAGGTGTCGGTCAGCGATCTGCGCTACCACGCGGCTTGCCCCGCACAGGGGTTCCTCCGCGCCCTGCACCTGCCCAAGTCCGACGAGTACGGCAGCGCGGCCAGGCTCGGCCAAGCGGTGCACGGCTGGGTCGAGAAACTGCACCGGCGCCCGGGACGGCCGCCGTGCACGGCCGGCGACATGCCCTCGGAGGGCGAGAACTGGACGGAGGGACGCTGGCGGGTCTCCAACGAGGACGCCGCGACCGGTCGGGACATGCTGCTCCACCACGTCGACGCCTGCCCCTTCCAGGACGCCGCCCTCATCCAGCGGGTCGAGCCCGAAGCCCTCCGAGTCGTCCACGACACCGCGGCGCAGGCCGTCGTCATCGCCAAACCCGACCTGCTCTACCAGGAGGACGGCTCGTGGGTGTGGCGGGAGCTCAAGACGACACGGAAGCGGCGCCGCCACCGTGAAGACCTTCTCGACACCTACCCCCAACTCGCCCTGGCAGTCACGCTCCTGGCGCAGGGCGCGCTGGGCGGCGATCCGGACGGTTCGCGCGTCGAGGTGGAGATCCTCCGGCCGGACAGTTCCGATCCGCACGTAATCGACCCGACGGACCCTGGCCGGCAACGGAAGGCGCTGTCGGTACTGCGGCGGTACGCCGACCCCTGGCGGGAGGACGAGACCTGGGACGCACGCCCCGGGCCGCAGTGCCGGTCCTGCCCGGTGTCCCGGTGGTGTCCGAGCGCCGCGCACAACGGCGCTGTCGCGGCAGAGGGGGAGGCGTGACCACAACCGACATGAGGGACGCACGGTCCGGGAACGCCGCCGGCACGGACGAGGCGCTGCTCCGCCAGATCGCCAGCGCCCTGGCGTGCCTGTCCCGGCAGAGGACCGTACCCAATCCGGTCTACCCGGCGAAGGTGCAGAACGCGTACAACCGACTCGTCCTGCACTGCCTGCGCCTGGGCGAGGAACCGCCGGGCAGTGTGCCGCAGATGGTCCGCTGGGCTTGCGAGCGGCCTCTGGCCGAGTGGCCACTGGAGCTGCCGCCCGAGAACTTTCCTGGAGCGGCCCTGCTCGTCGATCCGGAGACCCGGCTGCCGCACCAGCTGTGCCTGGAGTGGGAGGTGAGCGCGGCCGACCCGGCTGCCGAGCTCTTCGAGAACGAGCGCATCCGGGAAGCACTCGCCGTGTGCCGCGCGGCCAAGGCGCCGCAGGCATACACCGCGTTCCGGGCACTGCTCACCTCCAGGCCCTTGCTGACCGGTGCCGAGCTGGCGCTGCTTGGCGGCGATCCGAACTGCGGGATGCTGCTGCATGACGTGATCAAGCGCTGCTACGAACCCGTGCCCGCCTCCTATCTGCGGCGCGGCACGTACCGGCAGTGCGCTCGCTGCCGCTGCCTGATGGTGCCGCTGCTGAACGGCGGCCACCGGTGCGAACTGGACCGGTGCCGCCGCGACGGCACCTCGGACGAAGGCACGCCGCTTCGTGCCGACAACGGCGGAGTCTTCCAGCTCAGCCGCCCCCTGCGGATGTTCGTCACCAGCCCCGGGCTCGCGGAGACCGATCTGCAAGCCGCCCTGGAGGAGAAGTTCGGAATCACCGCCGAGATGTGGCCCAACTTCGACGCGTACGACCTGCGCGTTCCCCTGCCGGGGCGACGGCATTGGGCGGTGGACGTCAAGGACCGGGTGAACCCCGTTCTGCTGGCACGTTCCCTCACACCATTCAGGAACGAGCCGCCGTACGACCGGGCGTTCCTCGTCGTGCCCCGCTATCGCTTCCGCGACAACGAAGCGTATGGGCGGCAGTTTCGCCGCAATCTGCCGGAGGACCTAGCCGACCGGGTCACCCTCCTGGACGACCAGGCCTTCCTGCGGCTGGTCGCCGATGAGATCTCCACCCCGCATGGCAAGGCGGGGGAGCCGCGTACCGAAGGAGGACACCGTGCGTGACCGCAGAGGATGGCACCGGCGCTGTTCACCGCAACAGCTCAACGAAGTGTGGCCGGCGAACCTCGGCAGTTTCCGCTCCGGCGACCTTCTCGATGTCGAACTGGGCCTGTACCTCCTGCAGAACGTGACGCCCACCCGCACGGCCGCCGATGTCTGGCCGCTGCTGGGCGGTTACCCGTACAGCGAGGTGTTCGGGGACGTCCGCACCGACGAACAGCGGCTGCGCGTTCTGCGCGCCCGCCACTACCTGTGGGACATGCGGCGACGGCACGCCTGGTCGGAGGCGCTGGCCGACTACCTCAAGGCTCCTCAGCACCTACGCGGATACGACATCGACGGACCCGGCTCGGTCCCGCGCCGTCGCGAGACATCGCGTGCCACACGCCGTTTCGAGATCTTCGAAGAACTGCTCAGCACCCCTCCGCCGTTCGCGACACGGTCCATCCCGCTCGCCGAGGAGGGAGAGCACACCTTCCGGGTACAGGACCGTACCCATGCTGTGGTGTTCGACGAGGAACTGCTGACGGACACGCTGCCGCGTGCCCACGCGCTCGACGCACCACTGGCCGGCCTCGGGGAGCCCATCGATGTCACCTGGGAAGAGCTCGAAAAAGCCGCCGACGAGATGGACACCATCGAGACGGCGGTGCCGGAGGGGCCGCGCAATGGCTGGGCCGGGCGACTTCAGCGGGTGAAGCTGCTCGTGCGCGACGCCGAACTCGGCCGCTTCACCGAGCAGGGACGGCTGAGGATCGACCGGCTGCTGCACCTCGTGGGGATGGTGGGGGCCGGTAAATCCACCCTCCGGGACATCCTGACCTACCACCTGGTGACCCGGACACCCCGCCGGGTCACCATCGTCGTCGGCGACGTGGCCGAGACGCTCGCCGTGGTGGAACAGTTCGATCGGCTCGGTGTACGGGCGGCGCCGATCCTCGGGCACTCCACCCGGGAGCGCAACATCAACCGACTGCACCGCCGCACCGCCACGGCCGGCGCCGTCACCATGCTCGGGCACGACCACGCGGGCTTCGCCTACCTCAGCAGCGCCTGCCCCGTCGACGTACTGCGCGGCCTGGAAGCCCGCCGCCCACTCGGTGTCCGTGAAGCACCGTGCATCACGCTGTACACCGTCCCCGAGCAGGAGGCCACGGACGGCGATCCACTCCTCGACGAGGAGAGCGGCACGCAGCACGACGCACCAGGTCCGAAGCCGCAGCGGAGACTGTGTCCGTTGTGGAACCGCTGTCCGCGCCACCGCGGGGCTCGTGATCTGGTCGACGCACAGGTGTGGGTCGCCACCCCGGCTGGCCTGGTGCACAGCTCCGTCCCGCTGCACCAGCACCAGGAACAGCTCCGATACCTGGAACTCGCGTGTCGGCTTAGCGATCTGGTCATCGTTGACGAGGCGGACCGGGTCCAGATGCAACTCGACACGGCCTTCGCGCCAGCCAGCACTCTGGTGGGCAAGGCCCCGAACTCCTGGTTCGACGAGGTGGCCGTTCACAAGTTCCAGCAGATGGCCCGGGACGGGCGACTCCAGCTGTCCGCCCGTGACGTCGACGACTGGACCAATGCCGTCAACACGGTCAGCGCCGCCACCGACCGCCTCTTCGCCCTGCTCGTCAAGGACGACAAGCTCAGGCGGTGGATCAGCGTCGACTACTTCAGCGCCTTCACCCTCCACAACCTGTTGTTGGACAGTTGGTTCCCGGGGCGGAAGGAGGGTGAACGTCCGCCTGTGGCGGCCCGGACACTGGACGGTGCGCTTGGCCGGTTCCGTGACGACCCGCTGCACGAACAGCAGAGCATGGGCGACGATGAAGTGACACCCTTGGTGAACACCCTCGTCCACCTCACCCTGGAACTCCTGCACGCGCCCCAAGGAGCACGGACGCGCGAGAGGCTGCGCGACACACTCACCGACATCGTCGGAGGCGACAGCACGGTCCTCGCGGACGCCGATCTCCAGGCCCGGCGCTTTGAATTCACCCTGCTCCTTTCCGCCCTGCACAGCCGCCTCGACTTCATGACCACGCTGTGGCCGCGCGTCGAGGCCGCCCTCAATCTCGAGAGTGCCTCGAACGTGCTCTCCCGCAGGCCCCCCAAGGACTACGAGGCGGTCATCCCCGAGTCGCCCATGGGCAACGTGCTCGGCTTCCAGTTTCGCCACGACGACCGTGAGCGTGACGGTGACCGCAGCGGTGAACTCCGCTTCTTCCACTGCAACGGTGTGGGACGCGAACTGCTCATGCGGCTCGGCGACCTGTGCGCCGTGGACGGCCGCCCGGGCCCGCACGTCCTGCTCATGTCCGCAACGAGCTGGGCGGGCACGTCAAGCAGATACCACGTGCACGCCGAGGTCGGTGCCGTGCTGCGTCCTCACGACGAGGAAGTCGAAGCCGTCCTGGGCAGCGAGTTCCGCAAGGAGTTCCTGTACTGGCCCGGGAACGACCGGCCCAAGCCGCTGCGCCTGTCCGGCTGCGACCCCGAAGAGCGACCGCAGGCCCTTCTCCACATGCTGCACCAGCTCGCGGTACCCGACCGGAGCCTGCCCGACGCCGAGAGCATGCTGGACACCGAACTGAAGGAGATCGACGATCCCGACCGCCGCCGCATCCTATTGCTCGTCGGCAGCTACGACGAGGCACGCCGGGCCGCCGAGTACCTCAATCAGATCCCCGAGTGGAACGGCCGCGTCACCCGACTCGTGTCCGACGACGCGGACTCCGACACCGCCTGGACCCGGCTGCCGGAGGATTCCGCCGCACGGACCCTGCCCCGCGGTGACGTGAAGGCCTTCCCCTCGGTCGGCGGCGACATTCTCGTCGCGCCACTGCTCGCCGTGGAGCGGGGACACAACATCGTGTTGCACGGTGGCAAGGCGGCCATCGGCACGGTCTACTTCCTGGCACGCCCTCACCCTCGGCCCGACGACATTTCACTCGCCATCCAGTCCATCAACGACTGGGCCGTACGCCAACTCCGCGATGTGGACGGGTCCTTCCGGCAGAACGCGCTCGCTGCCGCCACACCCGACCAGGCGGCTGTGGCGTTCCGCAGCCGCGCACGCCGCCAGTGGAACCGCTTCCTCACCCGACGGCTGGCCTGGTCCAGCCTGCGGGACGAGGAGAAGGCAGCGTTCACCTGGGATCAGCTCGTCGTCATGTGGCAGGTCATCGGTCGCCTGGTGCGCGGCGGCGTGCCGGCCCGGGTGGTCTTCGTCGACGCGGCCTTCTCCCCCCGAGAAGCCGGGTTCCAGGACGCGGACACCTCCGACACCAGCCTGCTGGCGAGCATGCGTGAGGTGCTCGCCCCCTACTTCGAGGACGGGAGCGCGGTGGAACGGAGCCCTGCCCCGATCGACAAGTCCCTCGTCCGTGAGCTGTACGAACCGCTGTACAGCGCCTTGGTGGACATGGGCTGACGGCTTCGTCGCCGCACCACACCAGCGACGTGTCCGCGTCGTGTCCGAACCCTTCCCACCTTGTCCTGAGGAGAACCGGCACCATGGCCTACCAGTACAACCGCCCGGCGGCGTACCTGCCCGACCCGGCACAGGGACCCTTCGTCGTCCCGATGCACACGCTCTCTCTGCCCGCCCACTGGGAGGAACCGCTCCTGCGCCTCTACCACGGCGGAACGGCCGAGGGGCAGGCCGAGCGACGGCGCCGCGTGCCCACAGCGGCGGTCAACCAGCTGATGCGCGCCACCGCACCGGACATCGTCACGGTCGACTCCACGGCGCGATTCGGCTCGGACGATGCCTGGCTGTACTGCCAGAACGCGTACCCGACGGCCGTGACAAACCTCTACATCGCCACCTGGCTCAAGAACCTCCCGCGCGACGCCAATGATCCCGAGACCGCAGCCCTGCTGATGGACTGCTTCCGTGACCTCGACACCGCGGCACTCAGCTGGCGACCCGGCAGAGTCGACCTCCTCGAGCAGGAGATGTCGCCCGGGGGGACCGCTCTGCCCGCGCCCCACGTGTACCGGTTGCTTCCCGATGTCCTCGCCGAACGGATCGCGCGCCAGGGAGCGTACGAACACCACGGACAGCAGCTGGTGTTCCGGCAGGTCGCCGGCCGCGCGGGTGCCAGAGGGCAGGGAAGCGGGGGCGCCGAACTGATGTCGAACGTGATCGAATACGTACCCAGGCGGCGTGGTGGCGCCGACGGCAAGCCGGCCTACTACGCGGCGACCCTCCGCATCACCGTGCGCACCGTTCCCTTCTCACCCGTCCCGCGCGTCCACGTGGCCGCCGGCGTGCGCCGGTTCGTCACCGGCAAGATCTACATGCCGTACGGCAAGGGTGTGTCCGCGTACCTCCTACCGGACGACTCCCTCGTCCACGACGGACCACAGCCGCAGCGCTTCGCGGTCGCCATGCTGGAGTGGAAGAACGGCACCACCGATTGGCGTCAGGGCGGAGCAGAGGGCATGCTCACCCGGGTCAGCGCACTCGACGCACTGCCGTCTCCGGACCGGCTGGTGAAGGAGGCCGACCACTGGATCCACGGCCGGGACGGCATTCGGATCGCGATCGGGCACCAGGCCGCCATGGGCAGGCACACGATCGGCACCGGACTGATGCCCAGTGAACGCCGACGGTTGATCGAATGGGCGGAGCAGGCCATCGCTCCCGAGTTCGTGCCCGTTCCGAAGCTCGAGCGCAGTGCGTACGCGCGGCCGCCCAAGAAGCAACTCAAGACGCTGCCGCCCATTCCCAGGAACAAAGAGGAAAAGGATCCCGGAGACCTCGCGGCCATCCTGGACAAGCGTGAGACGAACACGGCCCACAACGCTCAGGTGCTGCGGGCCCGCCTGGCCGAAGCCCTCGACGGAGAAGACCTCATCGCAGTCGTGCTCCACCAGAACGACATCATCCGCGATCAGATGATCGCCGCGGCGGAGACGGGGTTGGGACTGGCCGGGTACCGGCGTACGCAGGGCCCCGATACCTGGGTGTGGGAGGCGGAGGAGCTGACCGTCCGGCTGCATGTGCAGCCTCTCGGGGCTTTGGGCGCACCGCTGGGTAGTGACGGAGCTCCGCGCCGGGGGCAGGAACACGACAAGGCCATCGAGGAACGCCGTACCGGTGCCGCGCGGGCCATGGCCGCCCTGCGGGAAGCCATCCCCGGGGCGCAGCTGGCCTTCGTGGAGCTCGACGGGCAGGACGCCTTCCGCCATGCCAAGCGACGGAGCGACCCCAAGCACGCGATCCGTCTCGGCTGCGCGGACGCAGGCCTGGTGACCCAGTTCATCCGCCCGCCGGACCCGGATACGGAAAAGGAGAAGGTTCTCGCCGATGCAGAGCTGCGTGCAGCCTCGGCCTGGTCGGACGGCCTGCGCCAAACTGGTATGCGGCTGGTGCCCCAGCACACGCTCGGCGACACGCTCATCCCCGCGAACCTGAACCAGGTGGCCTTCCATCTGGTGGAACGCCGCCTTGACGGGCCCACGGGCAAGCAGCAGTTCACGCCGATCGCGGTGCTCATCCGGCCGGGCGCGAAATGCGTGCTGGGAAAGTCGGCCGACATGCACGCATGGGTGCCGTACCCCGAGCTTCTCAAGTCATTGACGGGAAGGGTCGAAAGCCGGAAGAGCAGCACGGAGCAGTCAGCCCTCACAGCGGCCTTCGTCAAGAAGACACTGGCGCAGTTGCGCAGCACCCCGACGCTCGTCCTGGTCCACGCTCAGGACCTCCGGAAGCGCTGGCCGTGGTTGAGGAACGACGGTCTGGAACGGGACAGGCTCAGCCTCGACGGAGGTCCTGTTCAGCGGATCGGTCTGTACGGCAAGCAGCTTCGTGTCGTCCGGATCGCCGATGGCAGCCGGGATGAGACGGCACAGTGCTGGGCCGAGGCGGAGGAAGTGTCTCCCAAGTTGGAGGGAAAGCAGCGCGGGGGCATTGCGATGGGGCTGTGGCGGCCCGGAGTGCGGGGTGACTCCGATCGCGTCTTCTACAGCACGATCGGCAAGTCCGGCACACAGACGAAGCTCACCAACGACGACGCCAAACTGACTCCGGACACCAACACCGCCGGTAAAAACGTTTACCGGCCGACGGCGAACGCCTGGAACCCGGATCTCCTCGAGCTGACTGTTGCGTGCCTTCAGCCCGGCGATGACGCGGAGGCATGGGCTGCGTTCGTCCACCAGCAGCGTTTCAGCGAGGACTACCGGGCAGGTCGCGAGGGGCTGGCTCTGCCGCTGATCTTGCATCTTGCACAACTCGCGGACGACTACGCTCTGCCTCACGAGATCGAAGACGCACTGGACCCGACTGTTCCTTGGACCGCTGCCACGACGGGTGTGTCAATCTAACGGCCCTGTCTCACTTCCAGTGGTGACGGAGAGTAACGAGGGGCGTTGACACTGATGCGGATGTCAACGAATCTTGCGTGGATGGTGTTCTCGGGTTTGTTCCCCCTGGTCATCGAGGACGTGGTCGATGAGGGTGAGTGGATAGTGGTATGGGCACGGACGCCGCTGGACACTGCGGTCTGCCCAGTATGCGGAGCCTTGCCGGGACGCGTGCACGGGTATCACTGGCGGACTGTGGCCGACATGCCGGTCGATGGGCGCCGGGTGGTGGTCCGTGTGCGGGTGCGGCGTCTGGTGCGTCTAACGTTCGGTTGCTGCCAGACCTTCCGGGGGCAGGTGCCCGGAGTGCTGGAGCGGTATCAGCGATGTACGGCCCGCCTGACCAGGCACGTCAAGGCCGTGGGCAAGGAGTTAGCAGGCCGGGCCGGGGCGCGGTTGCTGACGATACTCGCAGTGGACCTTTCACATCACACAACCCTGCGCACTTTGTTGTGGATCGCTCTTCCCCCCAGTCGGGTACCCCGCGTAATCGGCGTCGACGACTTCGCTCTGCGTCGGCGCCACCGCTATGCCACCGTGGTGATCCACACCGAGACCCATGAGCGGATCGACGTGCTGCCCGATCGCACCGCCTACACCCTGAAGGTGTGGCTGCGCGAGCATCCGGGCGTCGAGGTCGTGTGCCGCGACGGCTTCGCGACCTACGCCGAGGCTATCCGCCGGGCCTTGCCCGACGCGGTGCAGGTCGCTGACCGGTGGTATCTGTGGAACCACCTGTGCGAAGCCGCCCTGAGCGAGGTCAAGGCCCACAGCAGCAGCTGGGCCACCGTGCTGGACGCGCCCATCTACGACGGGCCCCGTGCCCAGACGACCCTGGAACGCCGACACCAGGTCCACAGCCTGCTCGACCAGGACGTGGGCCTGCTCGAATGCGCCCGCCGACTACAACCGGCCCTGAACACCGTCAAACGCTACGCCCGCGCCGACCGGCCCGAGCGCATGCTCCGCGTCCCCAAATACCGCGCTGGCCTCGTTGATCCCTACCGCGAGCACCTGCGCAAACGCCGGGCCGAAGACCCGGCTGTCCCTACTGCGCACCTCTTCGAAGAGATCAAAGCCCTCGGCTTACCGGCTGTCTGAACCTCCTGCAGAAGTACATCAACCAAGGCTGCGCGGACGCCGACCGCAGCCACATCTCCCCGCGCAGGCTCGCCCGGATGCTCCTGACCAGACCCGACAACCTCAAGACCGAGCAACATGAGGTTCTGGCCAAGCTCACCGCCGCCTGCCCCGAAGTGACCCACCTGGCCGCAGCTATCAGAGACCTCGCCCCGCTCTTGAAGCCTCAGCCGGGAAACGCCGACGCACTCACGCGCTGGGCCGCCCAAGTCCGAGCAGCCGACCTGCCTCATCTGCACGCCTTCACCCGCGGTCTAGAACGAGACCGCAATACCGTGATCGCCGCGCTCACACTGCCGTACAGCAACGGCCCCGCCAAGGGTGTCAACGCCAGGACCAAGCGGATCGCGCGCCAGATGCACGGACGAGCAGGCTTCACCCTCCTGCGCCACCGGAAGTGAAACAGGGCCGTTGACTGTACAGTCCCTTCGCCGTCGATGACGCCGAGCAGGTCGTGCGGCACCGGGCCCTCAGGAGCGACACCCGGAACCGGAACCACTCGTCAGGAGCGAGGAGGCGATGTCGGCGACCTGAGGCCGCTCAGAGTCTGGATCACCGGCACAGCTCCATGATCAACCGGTGCAGTTGGTCGCCGTCGAGCGGGGTACGGTGGGCGAGCAGGTTGCGGGCCTCGCGCAGGGTGCGCAGGTGGCGGCGCTCCCTGAAGGTGAGGGCGATGGCGCCGTCGCGGTGGGCACCCCACATGGCGCCGAGCTCCATGGTCTCGATGAGAGCGCCGGGAGACTCGGTGATGGCATCGGGGCCGCGTCTGGGGCAGTATTCCTCGGCGAGCCTCTGCAACGAGATGCGAGCCCTCGACCGCACGGTGGCGGCGAAGCGCTCCCTGGCGTCGTCGAGCAGCGGGAGGAGCACCTGGTTCTGGGCCAGCCAGATCCGGGATGCCACCGCATGCTCACGCTGGAGGTCGTGGCCGGGGTGGTGGCGGAGCCGACCCTCCCAACTGTCCACGATGGCCGCGTTCCAGGCGGGGAGCAGACTCTCGTCGGGATGCCTCGCGGGTTTGCGGGTTCCTTCCGCCGCCCCGAGCAGGTCGCCGTCCGGAACAGGGCTGTCCGCGAGCACGTCACGGAGCGCGTCCGGCAGTGTCTCGGGGCGGCCGTCCTGCCAGCGGGTGGCCAGGGCCGCCGCCACGTCGAGGAAGGGGCCGCAGACCTCTGTGATGGTGGCCTGGGTGACGGACTCGTAGAGGTGATGGCGGTCCAGCGCCGACTTCAGGGGAGGGCGCGCCAGGGCTACGACGGTGGCGGCGTCCAGGCGTCCGGTCGCTCCCCACCACCAGTGGACTGCGATGTCCTCCCGCGCCAGCTGACCTGGCAGGCCGGGAGGCAAATCCTCGGTGGAGGCGACCATCAGAGCCCGCGGCCCTCGGGCGGGCGGGATACCGGCCTCCTTGCCCGTCGCCACTAGGCGGCGCAGCAGATGGCCGACTGCGGAGGGCACGGCTTCACGCCAAGCCCGCACGATCACAGGTCTGGTCTCGGCCGGTCCGTTTCGGCCGCCCGTGAGACAGGCGAGCACATCACCGGCCATGTCGTCGTCGGTTTCCTCCGTCCCGTCGGCCTGGAGGCCCAGCTCCTTCGCCAGCCGTTCCAGCAGATCCGCCAACGCCCCCGCCTCGGTGGGAAGGGAGGTCGCCGTCTCCGGTTCGGCAGGTCCGGACACCGGGGCGGCGGAAAAGAGGTCCGCCAGCCCGTCGTCGTAGTCGAGGACCGGAGCTAGCCCGGACCACAGCCCGGAGTGCGGTGCCGTGGCCTGCGCGGGCACCCGGGGCCGGACGGGTGACGGGCCGCCGAGGTCGTCCGACGGCAGCAGCACGAAGTCGTAGAGCTCGTTCAACAGCTCGCCGAACAGATGCTCCGCCGGGGAGTCGGGCCCCTCCAGCATCTTTCTCGGCAACAGCCACAGGCAGCTGCGCCCGCTGTTCAGGTCCGTCAGCAGGCGGCCCAGCCAGATCCTGACCCCCGGCAGCGATACCGTTCCGAGGACCGCCGAGGCGGTCATCCTTCCTGCCTGACGGTGTTGAGTGCCTGGAAGGTAACCAGGTCCAGCGCGTAGCCCTCCTCGCTGTCGTCCAGCACGCCGTAGTCGGCGAGCCGGTCGGTGAAGTGACGGACCTCCTCCAAGGTAAGCCCCGTGACCGCGGCGATGTCACCGTGGTTGCAGCACTCCCCTGGCGCGACGTACTCAACCCACGTGGTCAGCAGCTCCCGTGTGCGCGGGTCGAGCTTGACCCGCTCCAGGTGGTCGTGGGCGACTTCCTTCCGGCCATGCTGGGCCTTGACGGTCTCGAGAGCCGCCTCCAGGGTGGAGCCCCCACGGGTCGCGAGATCGACGGTGCGCTCGACCAGTCCGGGCCAGCCGCCGGTCGCCGCGATCAGACGCCGCCGCTTGTCCGGTGTGTCGAACGGGCACTCTGGCCAAGCCCTCAGACTGTCGGCGTTCCACCGTTCGGGGCGCAGCACCCGGGTGACCCGCTCGTCCTGGAGTACCTCCTGCGCCCGCGGGTCGACCAGAGCGATCGCCGAGTGGCTCTGCGTCCCCTTGGCGCCCGCGACGTGCTGGTACAGCCGCTCCAGTGCCTGGCTGAGCGTGTCTAGGCCGCTGTAGCGCAGGTCGGCGACGACTACGCTGGACTCCCGGTTCCGGGTGGCCTTGGTCAGCACGCTGACCAGGGTGTCTGGGGTGGCGGTGTGCACAGTCAGGCCGCGCGCGTCACCGTAGAGCCGGACGGCATGCTCGGCCAGTTTCGGCGCGTGCGCCTTCGTGAGGCAGACCAGGCTCAGGCCAGGGCTGGTCGCTTCGTGCAGTTGCTGCTCGGTGAGTGGGCTGTACCGGTTTATGCCCTCACGGTCCGTACCCACCAGCCGACGTGAGAACCGTGGGTTGTAGTCGTAGGGCAGGCTGAACTCGGTCTGCCTGAGTTCCAGTTCGAGGTCCTCGCGGGTACCTAGCATGTGTACGACGTTGGGGCTCCGTACCGCGTAGCTACGACGGTCGGCCTGCTGGATCAGGAGGCCAAGGCCCACCATCTCCTCCAGGTAGATTTTCACGTCGCTGGCGGTCAGGCGGCGGAACCCCTCCGGCCAGTTCTGCTTGGCCTCGTGGAGGAGTTCGTCGGCGTCGTAGCCGCGCTGGAAGCCGTCGGCCTGGCTGCGGAGGGCGATCACCAGTGTGAGAACCCGATAGCGGTCCTCCAAGTTGATGGTCAGCCGCAGCCGCTCGGCGATGTGCCGATGCACGTCGGCCGAGCTCGTGACGGCTCGGATGTCCTCCTCCATGACGATGATCGGCCAGTGCGCGGATCCCGCCGGCTTCTCCCGCAACGCGGTGACCAGACGCTCGCAGAAGATCTGCACGAGGCACGCCTGGTAGTTGGTAGCCGCCAGCACCCGCCACACCAGCTCCGGACGCTCGAACCGGTAACCGAACGCCGCCATCGGCTCCACGACCAGACGCTGTGCCTCGGCCGGCTTCAGCGGACCGATCAGCACCTCTCCGCCGTGTGCCAGCGGGACGTTCGACAGCTTGCTGAACCGCTGCACCTGGTGCAGACCGGCGAAGACCACCTTGAAATGGCGGTCGGTGCTGTCCATCAGCCCTTTCAGTTTCGCCACGTTGGCGAAGGTGCCCTCCCCGCCGGTGCCGCGCACGGCCTTGGAATCGGCGGTCAGGAAGGCGTCGGCCTCGTCAGCGAGGACCAGGACCCGCCGTTCACGGTCATCCTCCAGCCAGCGCCGGACCTGCTCCAGGAGTACGTCTGGCGACACCGCCGTCGACACCTTCGGCCCCAGCACGCCGACCCGCTTCAGCTCGGCGGCGAGCACCGGCCAGATGCGGTCGGCGGGCTCGGCCTCACCCACACCGCGCGCCTTGAGGTCCAGGTAGACGGCCTTGCGGTCCGGGGTGGACGGAAAGTCCGCCTCGACCTTCCGCAGCAGGGCGGACTTGCCCAGCTGGCGCCCGCCGTACAGAAAGAGGGCTCCCAACGGGTCGGTGACCTCGGCCATCTCGCGGATCCGGCCATAGAAGACTTCCGGCGGCACCAGCCCGGCCACGAACGGCGTGTAGGGGTTAAACCCCGTCCAGGGCAGTGTCACCCGCTGCAGAGCACGGAACGAACGCGGTGAGCGCGCCGCGACCCAGCCGAACACGGCGGGGTCTACCACCAGCGCCTGCTGCGCGGATGTTCGTGCGTGCATGACCATCTTGCGGCGGCCCGCCAGCCCCAGCGGGTACAGGTAGAGGATGATGCACGCCCCGGTGTCGCTCCGGTCGAGCAGCTCCAGGGGACTGCGTCCGCGCTGCTCGTCGGAGACCACCAGGACCGTGTAGGTGGTGGCTGCGGAACCGAGCTCCGCGACATAGCCGGGAACACTCTCACTGGCACGGAGCCTGGCGCTCAGCCGAAGGGTGCCACGGACCTGGCGGTTGTCGTCACGGGCTGGCGGCCGGCCCTCCAGTCCCAGCAGGCGCAGCACGGTCGGCACGTGTTTCTGCCACTCCGCGCCGCGGGTGGTCGGCCTGCTGAGCGCGTCCCAGGACTCCAAGCCCGCCAGCGCGCCCTCGGTCAGCGGCTGACCGTCGGCGTAGGACTCCGCCCACGGAAGCGCCGAGAAGCCCTGCGGACCCGCCTTGGCCGGGGTGACACTCTTCAGTCCGGCGACGAAGCGCTCCAGGTCCTCGCCCGGGTCCTCGCCGCTCCATTCTGGCAGCGCGTCCCCCTTGCGCAGCAGCGCTAGGCACTCCTCCGCCGTGACGGTGTCCCCGGTCTCCAGCAAGCCCGTGATCCGTTTGCGATCCTCCTCGGAGAGCGTCAGAGACTCCAGCTGGTCGCGCAGACGCTGTACGTACGCTTGGACGCGGCCCCGCAGGTCGTCCTGGAGGCGGCGGATTTCCTCCACGGTGCTGCGAAACGCCCCCTCCGGGACGGGCTGCTCCAGCCGCTCGAGGTGCCCGACCAGGTCACGCTCCGTCAGCTCGTCCAGGCTCTGCTGGGTACGGAGCTCGGCGAGCAGGGCGGAGGCAGTCCGATGCGTCTCGGATCTGATGTTGGACCAGCGCGCCCACTGGGCGTCCCGCCGTGTCCGCCAGTCGGAGGGCAGCGCCTCTGTACCGGCGGCGGCCGCCGGGACCAGTCCCTGCTCCAGTGCCTCGACTAGAGCGTCGACCAGATGCAGGTCGCCTCGCTCGGCATAGGCCGTCACCACGGCTGGAATGTCCACCGGCTCGAGCAGTGACGCCACCTCCTGCGCAAAACCGGGAACGGCAGGGTCGGGAGCACCGCTCGGGGTGCGCGGCAGGCCCGGAGCGGCCAGCAGCGCCTCGGCGCCGGGCAGGAAACCGGAGACGCTGAGCGGAACGGAGTTGGTGCCAGCATCGCTGTCACCGGTGCCGACGGCGCCACGCTCAGGTGTGGAGACGGGCGTACGGTCCTCGCCTTCCAGCCAGCGTCGCAGACAGAGCAGGGCCGCGCCCTCCACACCGGGCAGGGCATCCCTCCCTCGTGTCTGGACCAGGGCGTGGCTCAGCGCGATCACCGTGTCGCTGCGCTCCTCCGTCTCGGGCGCGGCCAGCGCCCGGGCCTGGGAGAGCAGAGTGACCACCTGCTCGATCCGGTTGAGCAGCGAACGTCGGGCCTTGGCCTCGATGGGCTCCTTGGCCTGTTTGGGGGTACGGATCGCCGCGTCGGCCTCTTCGATGATCCGCTCCGCCGAGTCACGCTTACGGAAGACCTTCCACGCCTCGTCCAGCACGGTGGCCTCTACCGTCCCGGAGGCCCAGTCCTGCACGGCCTCCAAAGCACGTCCTAGCGGCTGATCGGGACGTATCAGGAGGTTCTGCACCTGGGTGGCCCGCGCGTAGCCGATCCTGAGCTTCGGCAGGTCGGCCTTGAGCCGTGCGGCCTCCTCGGCGACGCGGTCCCGGGTGAGGGTCGGACCCGTTTCATCGGAAGCCTGCACGGCGGCCGGGTCCACCCGCTGGTAGTGCCTCAGAACGTCGATTGCGCACTCCAGCAGCCGGCGCCAGGGGCCGGAGAGGGAGGCGCAGGGGTCGGTCTGCAGCAGCAGGTCGTTGGGCCAACCCACCACCAGCCCGGCGCGGACGGAGGCCACTGCGGCTAGGACCAGCGCTGGCCGGTCGCTCTGCACGCGCTCCAGGTCCGGGGCGAAACGGGTCATCACCGGGGTGGCATCCTCGGGCATGACACAGGAAAAGGCCGCGTCGGCAAACGCCAGACACTCTGCGCGGTGGTCCGGCTCGCCGGACCCGACGGTCAACCAGTACGCCTCCTGGAAGCGGCTCTCACCCACCAGGCGCTCCACAGGGGAAGCCTCGGTGCCGGACGGGTCGTCCTCGGAGACGGAGGACTGCCAGGGGAGAAACTTTCCTTCGGCAGGGTGGTTCTCCGCGGTTCCCTCCGCCTTCACGACGGGAGCCACCGCCGTTCCGGGCTCTGCTGGAGTCGTGGCTTCTGTGGTTTCCACGGACGCCTCGGCCTTGGATGGTCCGGCCCCGGATGACTCGGCGGGCAACTCGCTCACCTGGGCCTCACTGGGCGGGACTTTCTGCACGCCGTCGCCCTGCTGCGGCATGTCCTGTTGGGGGGAGCCGCCGACGGCTTCTTCGATGAACGGCACGGCGGCCGGGGTGACCGGCTCGCCCGCCTCCGTGGGACTCTCCGTTTCCGGATGCGGCTCCAGAGCCTCGTCGGTGCCACCTGGACGGGGGGCTGTAACGGCGATGTCGTGGGTCCGGGGCGGAGCCCCGGCGATGGGATTCAGGCCCGCAATCTGCTCGTCCAGACCCCGCAGTGCCTCTTGGAGGGACTCAAGATGGGTGCCGCCGCCTCCCTGCTCGGCCATCTCAAGCACGGACAGCAGCGACTGCCGCTGCTCCAGAAGCGCGGCAAGACGCTGGGCTTGAGCCGCCTCCTGCTTCTCCATGGCCAGCAACTCATCGACAATTTCCTGGAGTTCGCCGAACCCCCCCTCGGCAGACCACACCCGGCCCACTTCCTGAACCATGTCCGCCACGGCCGAGCGTTCCGCAGCCCAGTCGGCTGCATGTTCCAGCAGTCCCTGCGGCAGAGCGAATCCGTCGGCCACCCGCCCGGCTGCCCGATCCAAGGCCTCGGCAAGCTTCGTGGCTCGCGAGCGGAGCGCCTCCAGAGCCTTTGCCGGGCCGGAAGTGACCATCAGGTCCGAGGCATCCTTCTCTGCCCCAGCCTTTCCCGTGCTGTCCTGCCGCTGCTGCGGGTCGGCACTCGCTTCTCTGGCCTGCCCGGCAGCTTCTGTATCAGCCTCGTGCATGTGAGCGTCGCCGCCCTGACCGCATTCGCGGTCAGGGGCCGGCTGTGCGGCAGCCTCCAGCAACCGCGCCCAGTGTTGTTCCACCAGGTTCCGCCGGGAAGTGCCGCCCTCCATGAGGATGGAGTGAAGAGTCAGCCGTGCCAGTACCGGCGGCAAGGAAACGATCATCGACTCAAGCGTGTCAAGATCCGGTTCTTGGAGGGTATCCTCCCGGTAGTCATGATGCGCCAACAGATGGCGAGCGAAGTCGGCTGACGCATCAGCGATCGTCCTGAGATCACGGATCTGAGCGCGGCTCAGCCAGGCACGGACGGAGAGTAGTTCACGCCGCCCGGGTCGGGGCGCGGCGCCACGGAAGGGTATTTTCGCCCAGTGGGGCAAGGGCCCCGGTATGGCGATGAGTTCACGAAGCTGCACATCGTCAAGCCCGGTCAGCCAGGCTTTCAGGTCCCCACCCGCTCTTGCCATGATGGGATTCTGCCAGATCGCCCCCCGGCGTCCAACCACATTGGACGAGTCCACGTAGGCGAGGGCAGTTCTCCGGAAATGCATGCCCTCCGGATACGGCAAGGGCGCCGATCCCGGGCCACCTCAAGTGGGGTTCCATTCACCGGCCGCAGATGCCGCAGCGCAGCGGTCTGGCCAGTAGGTATGTGCGGTCGAGGCCGTCTCCCAGTGGGTGCGGGGGTTGGCGAGGGCGGCCCGCACGGTGGGCAGCACTCATCGCTCTCCCTTCTTTTGTGGGTTACGGGCGGGGTCGGTGGCGGCCAGGCAGGGGATGGTTTCGTCGAGGAAAGCGGTGCTCGAATGCACGGTGTGCTTCACTCCGCAGAACGGAGCCATTAGGTTCGTGAGGTGCGCGCCCAGTCGACAGCGGTTCGTCCCTGTGTCAGAGGACCTCGAGTCGAGGGTCACCCCTGGCCCAAGCGTTGACGAGTCCGGGCGTACCGCCGAGATTCGATACATGCTGGCCCGCCTCACCGACCAGGTCTTCCTGGTCTGTGCCGCTGCGCTGGCCGAGCCCTGGGCGGTCGATGCTACCGAAGGAGCCTTCGGTGTCTCGGTGATCTGGTGGGGGAGAGGGACGTGGCACGGGCTGACACAGCGGAGTGATCCCTGTGCGGAGTGCACGGTAAGTACAGGACCCTGCTGGCCTCGCCGCCGGGGCGAGGCCTCACGGAGCCTGAACGCCGACGGCCAGGGCAGGCGGGAATCGAACCCGCCTGCCCCGGCCGGGGTGAGTCCTCACCTCTTCGGCGTCTATGCCGTTGGTGGTCTTCCAGATGCTCCGGGACCTGGACGCGCGGCCGGGCGACCGGGTGCTGGAGATAGGCACCGGGACGGGGCGGAACGCGCGCTCCTGGACCACTGCCTCGGCACGGTGAACGTGATGACGGTGGAGGTGAACGGGACGGTGGCCGGTGCCGCGCGGAAGGTGCTGGACGCCTTCGAGCTCCCCCCTCCGGGCCGTCCACGGCGACGGCTCGCGGGGCTTCCCCGACGGCGCGCCCCACGACCAGGTCATCGCCACGTGCGGGCTGTCCGTTCCGTACGCCTGGCCCGGGCAGAGCCGCCCCGGCGGCCGCATCGTGGCCCCGTGGGGGGACGCAGTAAGGCAACGGCGACGCCGTGGTCCGGCTGGTCGTCTCCCGCGACGGCCGGAGCGCGTCGGGGACTTTCACAGGGCCGGTGAAGTTCATGAGGCTGCGGGCTCAGCGCCTGCCGCAGTGGTCCACTCCGCGTACGTCGCGGCAGCGTGGCCGACGGTGGCGAGTCGTGCACACAGGCCCCGGAGGAGGAGATCGCCGGGAAGCGGTTCGGCCCGCGGTGGTTTGCGCTCGGGCTCCGCGTCCCGGACCGTCTGTGTCGTGCGCCGTGGCTGATAAGTGCGACGGGGCCCGGCCGGTGTGGCAGTACGAGCTCACCGACCGCGCCTGGGCCTGTGCGATGTTCCGCGACGGGGAGGCGGCGCGCGTCTGACAGTCCGGGTCCCACGGTTTGTCTCCGGAGCTATGCTGCATCCAGTGCCAGTTCGGCGCTGACTGGTGTAATTCGTGGGGTATCAGTCCAATTCACCCCTCGGACACAGCACAGAACCCCACAGCCTCATCAAGGCTGTGGGGTTTTTGCGCTTGGGTGACGTCGAGTTCGAGGCTGGTCGCCATCCGTACCGTCTGACGGTTCGGGAGCCGGACGAATCCGGCCTCACGTTTGCGATTTCGCACCTACTGTGACGCATGGACTGCTGAGTGCTGCGCGATCTGCTACTAGGAGCTCGTCGGGAAGGGAAACGGCATAGTGACCGCGGATGTTCAGGGACCGGCATGGGCTCTGGAAGGGCTGGGCGTGCGCTCCGGAAAGTATCCGTTAGCAGTGGAGGGCCCGGTGATGCGGGCGGTCGACCGGCTGGTGCCGGGAGTCTCCACGGTGACTCGCTACATCCGTTACCACTCGCTTTACGCAGCGATCGCCGCGCATGCCGAGAGGAAGTCCCTGGATCTGACCGCTTGCCGTCGGTTGGTACGTCGCTGCGAGGTGTTGATGGCTGCGCTCCGGCACGATGCGGGGACTGCCGACGGGGCATGGTCTCCCCACGGAGCCGATCGGGTGCGGCGTTTCTGCGCGCATGAGCTGGACTTGGCCCGTGCGGCTGACGAGGAAAACCTGAGCCAGTCGTACTCGCCTCGCCGCTGGGGTTTCTGGGACCAGTACGGAGGGTCGGCCACGGTTCTCGGCATCGTGGAGGTCCAGGACGGGGCGCTCCGTCCCGGGCGACACGCCTGCCCTGCTGCCTTGCGGGAACTGTTCGCCCCACTGCTCTCGCTCGCCGAGCAGGGCGGCGACGTGGTGTGCCTCGCGGAGCTGGAGCAGGCTGCGCGGGCCGCCGCCCTCGGCACCCCGTCCCCGGTCGAGCAGGACTGGCTGACGCAAGTGCTGACGGCCACCGATGCCAGAGGCGCCCACACACCTCAGGACTGGGAGGCGTCCGACCGCACCCGCAGGGCCACCTTCCGAATTCTCGGCCGGGCGATCGACTTGCACGGCCAGGAAGGGCAGGGGTACGAGGAGACGTTGCGCTCCGCCGTGGTCTTCGGCGAGGACATGACCACCGATCCGGTCCTTGCCGTCATTCCGGAGACAGCGGGCTGGCAGGGATTGTTGCTGCGCCACTACTCCGTGGGTGCCTGGCGCAGGCTGTGGGCAGCTCTCGTGGCCGGCATCGGGTCCGCGTCGGGCGAGGCCGACCGGACGGCGCAGGAGCTGCGCGACTGGCTGGCCCAGCAGGCCCCCGCAAGGCAGGTACGGGAGATCGTGGAGGAACTGCCGCCGCTAAGGAGTCCGGACGGGCTGCTGCTGCCGGCCGAACGGAAACTCCTCGCGGAAGGCGGTGACGTTCCCATGGTCAACGTGCGGTTGCTGCTCGTGGGCGCTTTGCGGTCTCGGGAGGGCCATCTGCCCGACGACGTGCGATCCGTCTTTCTCGGCCGACGCCGGCAGTCCGGGGAGTTCCTGGATCCGACATGGGTCGACGGCCTTGTCCGTGATTACCACCACCGACCGGCCCGTGACTTGGCGGCCCGGTTGGTGGACGACATGTTGTCCCAGTCCCGCCGAGTGGCGCTCGGCAAGCTGCGCACCGACCCGGCGACCGGCGGACTGAAGGTCTTCTCACGTCTGCACGTGCGCAACGAGCGTTACTTCAAGACCGGAGACGAGGGGGACTCCGACATCGGTACGCGCATTCCTCAACTGGGTGTCTTCGGTCAGCAACTCGGGCTCTTCGCCGTTCAGGACGGCTACCACGTCGTCACGGAAGCCGGCCGTAGGATCCTGGAGACGGTGCGATGAGCGCGGCGATGCACACGCGGTTCGCGTCCCCGGTCACCCTGTTGCGAGAGTGGGCCGAGCGCAGCGACAGGCAGGCGCTGCACGAAGTGCTCCTTCTCGGATTTACCGTCGACCTTCCGTTTCTGGAGCGTGTCGCGATCCCGGTCGCACGCGGCCTGGGCGCCCGCACCGCCGTGATCGGCGATGCGGCTCAGGGCCTGTATGACCCGGTTGATGTACGAATGGCCGGCCGTAACTATCTGCACGGTCTCGCCCGCTGTCGAGGCGCCTTCCACCCCAAAGCGGTCCTGCTGTTCGGAGAACACGCCTGCCGGCTGGCCGTGGGATCGGGAAACCCGACGCTGTCCGGTTGGGGAGCCAACGACGAGCTGTGGACTGTGCTGGAAACCGAGGACGGTGCCTCACACCCTCTGCTCGCCGATCTTGCAGACTGGCTGGAGGCGCTGCCCGACGTCGTCGGCATGGCCCCTTGGGCGGCCGACCACCTCGGAGAACTGGCAGGCCTCCTGGCCGAACGACACGTCAATGCCCCCGTCGGCAGGGAAAGCGGCCCGCGGTTGCTGCACAACCTCCACCGGAGTCTGCTGGAACAGCTGACACCGGGCCCCGTCGACGAGGTCCAGATGTACGCCCCGTTCATCGACCCGAAGGCTCAGGCCCTGCGAGAACTGGTCGACCACCTGGCTCCGGGCCGGGTCACTCTGGGGCTTCAGCCCCGCTGGTCGAGCTATGACGCCGAGACGGTCAAGAGGGCGCTCAGCGGCTGCTCCACGCGGATCCGGCTTCTCGACGAGACGCGGATGCGGCACGGCAAGTTCATCGAGTGGCGCGTCGGTGAGCGCAGGCATGCGCTAACCGGTAGTCCCAACCTCACTCGCGCAGCTCTGTGCAGAAGCACCGGGGAAGGGGGCAACTGTGAACTCGCCGTGCTCTCCGCCGACACCTCGCCCCTGCTTCCCGAAGAAGGACCCACCACTCCACTCGCCGGTCTCAAGGGCCGCACGCTCAGGTCTTTCACCACCACCGGCGACGATCGTGGGCTCATTCTGCTGGGCGCCAAGACGGACAGCGAGGGCCTCCACGTCTCCATGGCCCGCAGCGAGCCGGTTCCCGTCCGGATCGGCACCTCCCCGGACGGCTCACCGGGCTCCTGGACCGACATCGGGTCCATACCCGCCGGAAGGTCGGTGTTCTCCTTTCCGGTACCCGAAGTGCCCGGCGCGGCAGTGCGCGCGGCCTGTCTCCGGCCGGACGGCAGCAGCGTCGAATCACCCGCCGTCTTCGTCTACAACCCTGTGCAGTGCGCACGTCGCGACACCCACGCCGAAGGGCCTCGCCTGAGGTGCGACTACACGACGCAGGCGCTGTTCACCGACGAACGTGCCGCGCGGCGCTTCGAGGCGGACCTGCTGCGTCTGCGTGAGCTCACCGCCGCCAGGTCCGCCTCCCGGGTGAGCCCGGCGACGGCAGGCCCGGTCAGCCCAGCGGTCAGGAGCGACGTCGACCGCTGGGACGCCTACCTCGCCGACTGCCGTCGGATGATCGGGCTCCCGCTGACCGATCTGGCGTTCGGAACCGCGCGGATCGACCTGCCCCAGCCAACGACCTCCGGGTGGGTCCTGTCGGCGGTCACCTCTGCCATGACCGCGGAGGGGGACGGTGAGCACACCGAAGAAACAGCGGACGAGGAAGACAGCATCGACGGCGCTGCTCGCGTCCCCTACGTTCCTCCCGCGCAGCGAGCCCGCTGCCGCGTCTGGGTGCGGCGCTGGACTGACACGCTTGTCGGCTCCGGCACCCCTGGCGGTGCGGCCGGTCGGCCGGTACAACCGCTCCCGGTGCGGTTGCTGGTGGCCGGCCTGTACGTCCAGCTCCTGGCCGCAGGAGTCTGGGACGAGGACGACCACAGTTGGCGTGAAGGCCTGAGCCGCCTCCTTCAGGCCCTCGGTGCCCAGGCCGGACCGGACGGCAGCACGGCGGAACAACAGGCTCCACCTGAGACCGGACGACGAGTGGACGCGGTGGCGGCGGTACTGATGACACTGCTGAGCCAGGACGCCACCCTCACCGGCGGTGGTGAGCGCGATGTGCTGGCCGCCCGCGCATGGCAGAAGCACAAGGACATGATCGCGCGCGCCGACCCCGCCGAGGCCCGGGACTTGATGCTGCCGCCGGAGCAGGCACTCGCCCGCGTTGCTTCCTGGAGTGAGGTGGAACGGCTCGCGGCTCTGGCCAAGGAGGACGACCCGTACGCCGAGGTAATCGAGGAGCTGTCCAAAGCGGGATGGTCCGTCGGGTACGAGGACGGAATCTGGGACATCGCAGGCTCCTTCGGAAACCCGGTCCCGGTCGTGGCCAGGGCAGCCGACCGACTCGGCCGGCACCGCACCGAGGGTGTGCTGGTCCGCGCCCGCGGCAGCAGGCGCTGGGCTTTCGCAGCCTGGGCGAGTCCCTGGCTTGTCCTGCTGAACCCCCCGGCGCGCGCGTGGCGCACCTACCAGGTGCACTCTCCGGCCACACCGGAGTCGCGGTTCAGCAGTGGTGATCTTTCCGCTGTTCCGGGGCTTGTCGGTGCTCCAGTCCCGTTCGCATCGGGCCCGCCCGAAGCTCTGAGGGCGGTTCTGGCCGAGGTGGGGTTACCGTACCCGGAGCTGATGTGGCGATTGTTCGAGGACACAACCTGAGACCTGTGCCAGGGGCAAGGGCTTGACCGTCCGGCTCCAGGACGGGAAGCCCGCGGGCGGCTTTCGCCACGGCACGCCGGAGCCCTGCCGTCCGGGGAGGGGCGGCAGGGCTCCGGTGGGCCTGTCGGGTGTCAGACGTCCCGCTGCGAGGAGGCCAGCCCGACGAACTCCGCCCAGGCCCCGCGCGACACCGTGACGACCGGCCCGGCAACGGCCTTGGAGTCCCGGACGTGCACAGCGGCCGTGCCGGCCGCGACCTCCACGCACTGACCGCCCTCGGCTCCGCTGTAGTTGCTCTTGAACCAGACGAGGCCGGAGGCGACGGTCGAGGCCGAGTACCCGATCCGTCTGCCGAACTCCTCGCGCTCCAGGCTCTGCCGCGGCCGCAGGGCCTTCATGGTCCGCCCGAACGAGGTGACGACACCGCGCCCGCTCTCGTCCTCCGGCCGCCGCCCGGCCCCGTCGTCGCCTTCCCAGCTGTCACCGAAGTTCACGACCGCCCCGCCATCCGAGGCGGCCTCCTCGTCCGTACGCTCCGACATCGAACATCACCTCACCGGGCCAGCGCGCCTGCCCGGAAGGCGGTCACGCCGCACGCCTCGTACTCGCACGCGTACCGCGCGTACAACAGGCCCGCGAGGTGCGTGACCACTGGTCGCGCCGCGCCACCACGGGGACCGTGGTGGCCATGACGAGCAAGCGGCAGCCCCGTTGACGCCACCCGTCCCACCCGCCTCACCAACCCCGGCGACCGCGTCTTCGGGATGCGTTTCACCTCCATGCCCAGAGGGGCCCGTCTCGCCCGGCGGCTGGTCGCCGTCCGCCTCGACGCCTGGGGGATCCCGTACGGCACCACCGCGCACGACGAGATCGTGCTGATCGCCGCCGAACTCACCGCGAACGCCGTACGGCACGGGCACGTACCCGGCCGGGACTTCCACCTCCGCCTGCACGCACCGGCCGGCGGCCGGTGCGTGCGCGTCGAGGTCACCGACACCCGCGCCGAACGCCTGCCCCGGCGTCCCGCAGCCTCGGACGCCGAGCACCCGGAGGAATCGGGCCGGGTCCTGCTCCTGGTGGTCGGAGCCGGCCGCGCGCTGGGACTGGCACACGCGCCGGGACGGGCCGGGCAAGACGGTCTGGGCGGAGTACGCGCCGGGGGAGCGGTAATCCTTCATGTACATCTGCTACATTCGTTACATGATTGATCCGGTAGTCGAGTCCATGGCCGAGGTGCGTGGCCACCTCGCCGACGTCATCGACCGCGCCCGACGGGAGGAGACCCCGACGATCATCACCCGGCGCGGCAAGCAGGAAGCCGTCGTGATCGACATCGAGGAGTATCAGCGCCTGCGCCGGATTGCCGAAGACGCCGAGGAGGCGTGGCTCAACCGGCTGGCTGACGAGGCCGAGTCCGAAGGCCTGGAAGGGTCGGTCTCCCTTCAGGAAATGGCGGCGCTGCTCCGTGCCGACGAGGACTGATCCATGGGGTACGTAACGCGCTTCACCCCGCACGCACAGCGGGACATGCTGAAGATCCCGCGCACCGACGCCGTGCGTCTTCTGCACCGCCTCGCCGAACTGCAGAAGGCGATGGACTCGGGTGACACCACGGCGTTCGACATCAAAGCACTGCAAGGCCACAGTGCCAGGTGGCGGCTCAGGATCGGTGACTACCGCGTCGTGTACACCGTGGAGGACGGCCAGTTGATCGTGTGGGTCCTGGCCGTCGGTAGCCGTCGCGACGTCTATCGCAGGATTTCCTGAACTCCTGTTTCACCGGGCCGCGCGAGGAGCGGGCGAGTGCTCGTCCACCCGGTTCGTTGCTTCGTTTCCCCGGCCCCGTGCTCAGTCTCCTCCTCGGCTCGGCCCGCAGGGTGTCGCCGCGCAGGGCCTTGTCCGCGGCCCGTCCCACGACAGCGGTGGCTGCCGCGTCCACAGGCGGACAACAGCTCCGGAGCGGTTCTCTTCCCGTCCGCAGGGCCGTGGCACGGTACAGGTGGTACGGCTCGTGAGGGGATCGGGATGACACGCAGGCGAGTATCGGCCTTGGCTCTGGTGGCGTTCGTGGCGGGTGGCGCCCTGGTGTTCGCGGCGGCGTCCGTCCAGAAGGGCGAGGCGCCTCCGGTGACGGCCGGCGCGGCCCGTCCGACGGACTCGCAAGTGCCGACGACCCGGGCGGAACTCGTCGAGGCGTGGACGGCCGAGCTCGAACAGGCGGGTAAGGAGCTGCCGGAGGGCTGGGAGGTGCTGACCACGGACGAGATCCGCGGCCGCTACCTGCACCAGCGGATGGTCAACGCCCCGCGCGCCGAGGACATCGACCCGGGCATGGGCCGCCGCGTGGACGAGTGACGGGGCGGCCGGCCCCCGGCCGGTGTGCGGGACCGGCCCCGGGGTCCGCCGTTGTGCGTCGGGTGGTCCATAGGGCGGAGGCGGTCGCGGGCGCGAGGACCACGCCCGCCCCGGCCCAGCGCGGCGCACGCCAGGGGAGAGCCGTCGCCTGGGCGCCCGTACCTGTGCCCAGCACCCACCAGCGCTGGTGCCGTGCGGGGCGGTGCCGGCGGTTCCGGGCGGCGGCCGGAGCCCGGGGCGCGGCGATAAAGGCGTGCGGGCGTCCGAGCCGGTGGGGTACGTTCCCGTCTGTTCGAAGGGGGCCCGACGTGGCGAAGCTGAACCAGATCATCGCGGTCGAGAAGGGTGTCAAGAGCAAGGCGCTCCAGGACATCACCGCGGCGCACCACAAGGTGCAGAAGCCGGCGCTGCTGGCGGGCATCTCGCGCACGTACCAGCCCAAGGACGAGGAGGGCGAGCAGCTGCCGCCCGAGTCCACGCGGGTGCAGGTGCAGGCCGAGGACGTGCTGCGGGAGATGTCCGCGTCGCTGACCCGGCTGTTCGACGTGACCGCCACCAAGGACCGGGCGAACTGCACGGCCCGCGCCGACGTCACCGTCGACGGGCGCACGATCGTCGCCGACGCACCCGTCAGCTACCTGCTGTTCCTGGAGAAGCAGCTCACCGACCTGCACACCTTCGTCAGGAAGCTCCCCACGCTCGACGCCGCCGAGTCCTGGTCGCGGGACCCGTCCACGGACTGGTGGAAGACGGACCCGGTCCGCACGATCCGCACCAAGAAGGTCCCCCGCAACCACGTCAAGGCGGAGGCGACGGACAAGCACCCGGCGCAGGTCGAGGTGTACTACGAGGACGTGCCCATCGGGTACTGGACGACCGTGAAGTTCTCCGGAGCCCTTCCGGCGCGGCGGGTCAACGAACTGGTGGAGCGGGTCGAGAAGCTCCAGCAGGCCGTGAAGTTCGCCCGCGAGGAGGCCAACGGCGCCGAGGTCACCGACCAGCGGATCGGCGACGCGGTGTTCGGCTACCTGTTCGGCTGACGCCGGCCGCGGGTAGCATCCACGATCGCCCCCGCGTGCGAGCGCGGGGGTGCGCGACCAGGCGCGGGCCGGGATGAGGACCGGTTCGCGCGATGAGCGCAAGCTGATACTGAAGTTCAGCCTGAAGCAGCGGTGACAGTGAAGGTTCGAGTCCTTCCCCCGGCACAGCACCACCACCGACGGGCCGGGGTAGCCCAACTCGGCAGAGGCAGCCGCCGTCAATCTCAGACTCTCGCTCCAGTCTCAGCATCGCCGCCGATCGCCGGATCGACCGGGGACGGACGAACGCCGTCGGGTGCGAGTTCGACTCTCGCCTGCACCTCTTGCGCGGTGCGGTAGTTCAAAGGCAGAACACGACGGCATGATGACTGATCCGTCCTCTTAAACGCCGCCGGCGTGCGCAATTGGGTGGCATCCCCAGGGGCCCGGGAGCTGGATACGACTCCCGGGCCCCGCCACGTCGTCCGGCCGACCGGGTCCCCCTTGCCGGATCGCCCGATCGCGGTGAACCCTCCGCATGTCCCACCGATCCTCCCGCTGCCGGCCGGCACCGCCTTGCCTGTCCTGGGCCCGGAACCTGTGGAGCGCGTGGCCCGGCTCACGAACCGGACCGGGCCATCACCCGGTCGTCGCCCGGGGGCCGTGGCGCCACGCGGTGGCGACGGACACCGAACGGGCTGAGCTCGAAGGCCAACCGCCCCAGCGCGACGAGGGCGCCCTGCCCGAAGACGAGAATCAGCCACCATCCGGAATCCCAGTACCAGTTCTCGGTCCAGGGCCGTGTGATCGCCAGCGTCCCGAGGAGATGCGAGGCGGCGATGACGATGCCCGTCCGCCGCCGCCGGGGGCAGAGGAGGGGCGGCACCGCCCAGAGCACGGAGACCAGCACCAGCCAGGGGGCGAGGAACGGCAGACCGGACATGGCGGGCCTCCGATGTCGGTGGGGAGCACGGTCCGGCCACCGTCGCACCGGCGGGCCCGCGGTACCAGCTCGGCCGGATACCGTAAGGATCACGATGCGCCCCCGGCAGCGGAGCGGTGGACGCCGGCCGCCTCCGTATCCGGCGCGCCGGATACGGAGGCGGCCGGGCTCCGGCGGCAGGTGAGGCGGGAGGGCCGTAAGCCGATACCGGAAGCCGCCCGGTGGCGCGGCGCGTGAGGGACGCGCCGCGCCACCGGGCGTTCGGTCAGCGGCCGGTGGTCAGCCGAAGGGGATGGTCAGGACGGAGCCCGAGCCCACCTGGATGGTGGACGAGCCGTTGCCCAGGGCGCTCCAGACCTCGACGCGGACGGTCCCGCCGTCCAAGTCGCCCAGCTCGCCCGATGCGGAGTGCAGACCCTGCCGGGCCGAGGAGTACTCCTCCCAGCCGGGGATCGGGTCGGTGGCGAAGTAGCGGAACGTCTCGACGCGGTCGAACGTGCCGTCGCCGGTCAGGTCGTAGGAGACCCTGGCCTGCTGGGCGTGTCCGACGGAGCCGCCGGCGTCCACGTTGAACTTGAAGGCCGTGGCCGAGCCCGACTTCAGGGTGCCCTTGACGTTCTCCACCTCGTATACGAGCGGGTTCTTCGGCGTGCCGTCGTTGTTGGTGCCGCCGGCCGACTCGATGGTGTCGGCGGAGGACGACGAGGCCGCCTCGGTGGCCAGCTCACCGCCCGACCGCAGGTGGAAGGTGTTGGCCGTCACCGGCGGTTTGCCGGTGGTGGCGACGGTCATGGCGCCGCTGGCCGGGCCGGCCTGGCCGACGCTGTCGCGGGCCCTGACGGTGTAGGTGTACTCGGTGCCGGGGGTCAGCCCGGTGTCGGTGTACGTGGTCTCGGTGACCGTGGCGACCTTGGTGTCGCCGCGGAAGACGTCGTAGTCCTTGACGCCCTTGTCGTCGGTCGCCGCCTCCCAGGTCATCTCAACGGAGGTGCTGGTGACTTCGCCGGCGACCGGGGTGCCGGGCCGGCCGGGCGGCTGGTCGCGCTCACCGGTGGTGAGGAGGGTCACGGACTCGCTGGCCGGGCCGACCTGGTTGGAGGTGTCGCGGGCCCTGACGGTGTAGGTGTACTCGGTGCCGGAGGCCAGTCCGGTGTCGGTGTACGTGGTCTCGGTGACCGTGGCGACCTTGGTGTCGCCGCGGAAGACGTCGTAGTCCTTGACACCGAGGTCGTCGGTCGCCGGCTCCCAGGTCAGCTTGGCGGAGGTGTCGGTGATGTCACTGGCCACCGGGGTGCCGGGCGCGCTGGGCTTTTCGTCGCCGGGGGCGCCGCAGAGGGTGCCGAGTTCGTTGTCGTCGCCGGCCCCGGACGCGGTGGACTTCGCCGGGACGTTCAGGACGCCGCCGTCGGAGAACAGCACCGAGCACTCCTGCTCGCCGTGGTTGTGCGCGGCGTACGTCCGGGTGCCGTTCTTCTCGAAGGCCACGGCGGTGGGCGTGTTGGCGGTGACGGTCATGTCCGGCGCGCCGATGGAGTTCATCGTGGCGACCCAGTGGTAGGTGTGCGCCTTGGTCTCGCCGGCCTCGGGGACGTAGCCGCCGTTCCACTGGTTCCAGTACTGCATGGCCTTGGCCGGGTCGTAGAGCGCCTGGACCTCCCAGAAGATGTCCCGCCACTCCACGGCCGGGCCGCCGTTCTCCTCCTCCATCTCGGCCACGCTGCGGCGCAGCATCTCCTTCTCACGCGCCAGGTGCAGCGAACCACCGGTCACGGGAAGGAAGTTGATGCCGTGGATCTCCTCGGGGTTGGCCGTCCACCAGGTGGCGTAGGCGCCGCCGCTGCTCCAGACCATGCCCACGATGTCGTGGGTGAAGTCCTCGGGGTAGACCTCCTGGTCGGCGTCGAACCAGTACTGCGCGATCGACTCCGACTCGGTCATCATCATGTAGACGCCCTGGTCGCGCAGCGCCTTGTCGCCCATGGCCGAGCCCCACAGGATCAGGCCCGCGCTGAGGTTGATCGACTCCGAGGACGACTCCTGGTTGTTGCCCGCGGCGAATGCCGAGTGCCCGGCGGCCCAGCTGTGGCCGGCGTAGACGTCGAAGCCGCGCAGGAACGGGTACTTCTCGTCGTCCCTGGCCGGGTTGGCGGCGTCCCCGATGAGTTCCTTGACCATGCCGCCCCACTCGGAGTCGGCGGCCCACCGCGGGTCGTACTGGGCCACGATCGCCGCGGCCATCACGTAGTACGAGTAGTGGAAGTGGTGGTCGTTGAGCTCCTGGTCGCTGCCGTAGGAGGCGGGGTAGCCGATGAGGGTGCGCCAGTCCTTGTCATAGGAGAACTCCGACGGGCCGCCGACGGTGAACCACTCCTCCATGCGTCCCTTGATCAGGTCGAGGAGCTTGTCGCGGTTGGCGGTCTCGCCGATCTGGTCGGCGATCGGCACCAGCTGGGCGAGCTTGCCCAGGGCCTTGCCGGTCCAGTAGGTGTCGATGGCGCCGCTGAACGGGTCGCCCTGCGTCAGCACGTCGTTGATGTACGTCTTCAGCCTGGCCTTGTCGACGCCCGGCGCGGCGGGCAGCCCCGGCAGGACGCCGTTGACCTTCTGGACGGTGGTGAAGGACTTCCCCTCGCGGACCTTCATCTCACCGCGTGAGGACACGTAGCTGTGGGCGGTGAGGTCGTCGGTGGTGTGCAGCCACTGGTGGCGGTAGAGGGCCTGGAGGGTGCCGGTCTCGTCGCCCTCCTGCGGCTCGGTGGTCAGGGTGTAGGTGGCCTTCACCTCGCCGGCGCCCTCGTCGTAGCTCCAGTCCACCTTCGAGCCGGTGACGAAGCTGAAGGCGTACTTCTCGTACGCCGCCAGCGCGTCCTTGTCGGGCAGGACGGCGAGCGAGAAGTAGTCCTTGGAGCCCAGGTCGGCGCGGATCTGGTTGCCGGAGACGCTCCAGTCGCTGCCGCTGGGGGCGAACAGCGCGTAGTGGTGGCCGGAGATGGTCACGCCGAGCACGTTGCCGTCGTCGGCGAATACGGTCGGCGCGTCCGCCGCGGTGATCTGCGCGGCGCCGCCGCTGCCCTGGGCGTACACGTAGGGCAGGCCGTGGCCGATGGTGGTGCGCAGGGTGCGGGAGCCGTCGTTCCAGTAGGGGGTGACGGTCCAGTCGCTCCACCCGTCCGCCTTGGCGTCGGGGGAGTTGAGGCCGGCCAGGCCGAGGGTCAGGTCCGCCTCGTGCGGGAACTCGTACTGGCGCCCGCCGCCCACGATCTCGTGGGTGGTGGGGTAGCCGACCTCCAGGCCGCCGGAGACGGCCTTGTAGGTGAGGGGGTGGCCGTACATGTTCTCCGACCACGGGTTGGCGGAGAACCGCTGGAAGGCCAGCGAGGACCACCAGTCGTTGGTCGGCACCGGCTTGTCCGCCATGGCCGGGGTGACCTTCGGCTTGACGGCCTGGCCGCCGCTGTTGGAGGGCCCCTGCCTCCCCGCCGGGCGGACGTCGCTGTAACTGCCCTTGCCCACCTCGATGGTGGCGGCATGGGCGACGCCGGCACCGGTGGTCGCAGCCAGGCCAGTGGCGGCCAGGGCGACCGCCGGAAGCAGGGCGATGCGTCTGTGGAATCTCATGGACAGCCCTTCTCTGAGAGCGCTCTCAAGGAGTGGCGACAACGTAGATTCCTGACAGTGCGCGGTCAATACTTGAAACCATGGAACTTCGAAAAAGGTGCATGTGGTTCAAACGTCGATCACTTGTCGACGACTCCGGGCGCAAGCATCCGCCCAGACCGCCGCACGCGCGTGACCGGCGCGTTCGTGCGGTGAACCGGCTCCGGGGATCAGGAGGGCCGTGGTCGGCACCGGGATCGACCACGGTCCGGCCGCGGCGGCCCGGAGGGCGTTGACGCGGCTCCCGTACTCGCGGCGGAACCGTGCCGGGACGGGGCAGCCCTGGGCGCCGCCCGGGAGCCGGTGGCGGGCGCGGAGCCGGCGGTGCGACCGGGGTGCGATCGGCGAGCAGGGCGGTCAGGGCACGATCGGTCGCCCCCGGCGGCCGCGACGGGACTGAGCCCGACGGGGCCGGCCCTGACCCTGCACTCCGGGCAGGTCCAGGACCGGCGGGCCCGCCGGTCCCCGTCGGCCGAGGGGGCGGAGGCTACTCGGGCCAGGCGGAGTCCTTGATGACCTCGACGAAGTCGCCGCGGACGAATCCGGGCACGTAGTGGGCGAGCACATCGGCCTTGACGTTGCCGAACGTCGTCTCGGGGCGGTCCTTGAGGCCCTCGGTGAACGCGGCCAGGATCCGGTTCTTGAAGTCCGGGCGGGGGTGGGCCTCCACCACGGCCGCACGCTCCTCGTCGGAGACCGCATGGTAGCCGATGCCCAGCACGTCCAGTTCCACTCCCCGCGTGACCAGGGCGATCTCGGGGGCCATGTGCAGCGGGATCTCCGGCGTGGTGTGCAGGGCGATCGCCGTCCAGACCCGGTCGGCCTCCTCGTCGGTGACGCCGTGGGAGCGCAGGAACCGCCGGGCCTCGTCGGCGCCGTCGATCTCGAAGCGCTGGTCGGTGCGACGGAACCGTTCGGTCAGCCCCAGGTCGTGGAACATCGCCCCGACGTACAGCAGCTCCGGATCGAACCGCAGCCCCTGTTCGCGTCCGCGCAGCGCTCCCCAGAGGAACACGCGCCGGGAGTGGTCGAACAGCAGCGGCGAAGCCGCCTCACGGACCAGTTCGGTCGCCTCCCGCGCCATGGCGCTGTCCGGGATGCGCACGCCCGCGATCGTCTCGCTCATGATCCCTCTCCACTCCTCGTCCCGGCGGTCCGGCCTCCCCCCAGGGTCGCAGGGCGCCCACCGCGGCGCCACGGCCCGCTGGGCCGAGCGGGTCCGTCCCGACCGCGCCCGGCAACTCCTCCTCGACAAACGCAGTGCCCCCGCGTCCGCCCGGACGCCGCATGGTTTCCGGTACTTGGTTTCCGGCCATGGCCGAAGGGCGCCCTACCGCCCCCGCCCCCCGCTGCCCAGACTGCTGCGCGGATCGCGGGGGAGAGGGGGCCGGGATGGCTGCTCGTCGCGGAGGCAGCGGAGGCAGCGGAGGCCGCGGAGGCCGTATGGGGCGCGGGGGCCGCGGACGCGGCTCGGCGGCACGGCGCAGGCGCGAGGCCGGGCAGAGGGCGGCGGTCGTCGGCGGCGTGGCGGTGCTGCTCCTGCTCACCGCCTCCTGGTCGGCCGTATGGCCGTACCTCCTGGGGGCCGCGGTCGCCGCGGGCCTCGGCGGCCTGGTGTGGTGGCTGTGGCGTACCGACCGGATCGTCCGGGGCGGGGACCGGGAGTGGCGGCAGGCGGACGCGGTGGCGGCCGGACGCCGCACGCTGGCCGAGGTGGACGCGATGTCCGGCACCGAGTTCGAGGAGCTGGTGGCCGAACTGTGCCGCCGAGACGGCTGCACGGAAGTGCGGCGCGTGGGCGGATCCCACGACAACGGCGCGGACGTGGTCGGACGGCTGCCGGACGGCCGCACGATGGTCGTCCAGTGCAAGCGGTACGCGCCGCACCGCACCGTCGCCGGCCGCGAGATGCGCGATCTGATGGGAGCGAAGGTGCACTTCGGGGCCGACGTGGCCGTCTTCGTGACGACCTCGCGCTTCAGCGCCCCGTCCCAGGCGCTGGCGGTGGAGCACGGCATCCTCGCCGTGCACCGCGACCACCTGGGCCTGTGGAACAACGGCACCTCCCTGCCCGCCCTGGCCGGCGTCAACGGCGCCGGCCAGGGCGACCGGGAGCACCGCGCGCGCTGGAGGAACACCTACGGCACGTAGCGCGTGCGAGGGGCCCGGCGGCGGGTTACGGGAGCGTGGTCCACTTCTGGTTGTTCTGGCCGTTGCAGGTCCACAGGATGACCGGGGTCCCGTTGGCGGTTCCCGCCTGTTCGGCGTCCAGGCACAGCCCGGCGTGGACGTTGCGGATCGACCCGTCGGCCTGCGTGGTCCACTTCTGGTTGTCCTGGCCGTTGCAGGGCCAGACGATGACCGGCGTGCCGTTGGAGGTGCCCCGGTCGGAGGCGTCCAGGCACTTGTCGCCGTAGACGCGGATCTCGCCTCCGGCCCAGGTGGTCCACAGCTGGTTGGCGGCGGTGTGGCAGTCCCAGATCAGCGTCGCCGTCCCGGCCGCGGTGGAAGCGTCTTCCACGTCGAGGCAGCGGCCGGATCCGGTACCGCGCAGGCGTGCGGTGGTGGAGTCCAGCGGGCTGCCGCCGGTCATCCTGAACACGGCGACGCCGTGTGCGGGGACGTCGGCCGAGATCCGGCCGGATGTGCTCGACGTGGTGCCGGTCCACAGATCGGTGAGGGTGAACGACCCTCCGGACAGGCCGACTTGTGCGGCCGTGGTGGTGATGGTCGTGGTGCTGCCGCCGCGGTTGAGCAGGCCGACCGCGACGGAGCCGTCGGACAGGGGCTTGGCGAACACCTCGGTGGCGCCGTCGTCACGGACTCGGCGTCCGCCCGCGCCCAGCGAGTCCTGGTTCACCGCGAGCAGGCGCGGGTTGCGCAGGATGGCGCTCACGTCGGCGGACATGGTGCGGATGTCGTTGCCGGCCATGAGCGGGGCGCTCATGAGTGCCCACAGGGCGAAGTGGGAGCGGGACTCGGTCAGGGACAGGCCGGGGCGGCCGACGACCAGCATGTCGGGGTCGTTCCAGTGCCCCGGGCCCGACTGCGCGGCGAGCGGGGCGGTGACGTCGAGGACGTTGCCGACGCCCATCGGGTAGCTGTTGGTGTTGTTGTTCTGCCAGATGTCGAGCAGGTCCTCGGTCGTCCGCCACAGGTCGGCGACCTCGCCCCAGTCGTACCTGTCGCCGGTGGGGGCGTGGAAGCTGTTGGGGTTGATGCTGTAGACGATCGGGCGGCCGGTGGCGCGCAGGGCGTCACGCATGATGGTGAACCGCGCGATCTGCTCGCTGAGGGTGCCGCTGCCGGAGCACCAGTCGTACTTGAGGTAGTCCACGCCCCATGAGGCGAACGTGGCGGCGTCCTGGGCCTCGTGGCCCCTGCTGCCCGTGGAACCGGGGTAGGTGCCCACGCCCTGGGCGCACGTTTTCTCGTTGGGGGCCTGGTAGATGCCGAACTTCAGGCCCTTGCCGTGGATGTAGTCCCCGAGCGCCTTCATCCCGCTGGGGAACTTGGTCGGGTTGGCCCGCAGGTTGCCGTTCCTGTCACGCTGCGGGTCGAACCAGCAGTCGTCGACCACCACGTACTCGTAGCCGGCGTCGCGCATGCCCGAGGACACCATCGCGTCGGCGGCCTCGCGGACCTGTGTCTCGGTGATCCCGCATCCGAAGCTGTTCCAGCTGTTCCAGCCCAGCGGCGGAGTGAGCGCCGGGCTGCCCGGTGCGGCCTCGGCGGCCGTGCCGGCGGAGGCGGCGGAGGCGGTGACGCAGGCGGTGACCGTCAGTACGGTGGCCGCGAGGAGACGCGGTAATCGACTGCGTATGGAAACCATGGGGGATTCCTTCCTGGGGGTCTGAGTGGAAACCGCTCGTCGGCGGGTCCGGCGGGCATGGTCGCGGGCCCGTGATCAGGCGCGGGTCGGCGCTGCGGGGCGAGAACGCCCGGCCGGTACGGCCACGCTCGTGATCGCCGTCCGTGACCACGTCTGCGCATGGGGACCTCGTCATCCTTGGACAAGCGACCCCGGCCTGCCCCGTCAGAGGCTGTCCGGATGCCGGAGTGGTGCGGTCCTGGATTGTTCGTAATGTCGAACAAGGGTCGAAGTGCCGGGCAACTGGATCGTACGGATCCGGTGAGCGGCGTCAATACCTCTCGCGCAACTCGGTCCCCACGGTTCTGTGGGTCTTCGGCGTGAGGGACGAACGCAGCATCGGAATTGGGCCGGAGCCGAGCCGGAACCCGCGGGCAGGCCACGACGCCACCACCCCAGGAGAACTCGGTGGCGGGCGCGTGCTGTTGCGGACGAGCATGGGCGCATGAGCGACCAACCCGCGCGATGGACCCAGGCGACCGTCCACCCCGACATGTGGGCCGACCCGGACGACGACCCCCGCGACAGAGAAGGCCCCGGCCCGGAAGGCGAACTCGCGACACTGCGGGAGTTCCTGGAGGACTACCGCACCACCCTGCGGATGAAGTGCGAGGGGCTGAACGCGGAGCAACTGGCCCGCCGCTCGGTCCCGCCGTCGACGATGTCGCTGCTCGGCCTGCTCCGGCACCTCGCCGAGGTGGAACGCGACTGGCGCAACTGGATCGGCGACGGCGAGCCGCTGCCGAAGCTGTACGGCGAGAAGGACGCGGACTTCGACGGAGCCGTCGCCGACCAGGCGGTGGTCGACGCCGCGTACGCCGATCTGGAGCGCGAACAGGCCGCCACCGACGCAGTGCTGGCCCGGTACCCGGACCTGGGCGCGCGCGTGGGAAAGGACGGGGTCACGATCCGGGAGCTGATGGTGCACGGGATCGAGGAGTACGCCCGCCACTGCGGACACGCCGACCTGCTGCGCGAGTGCGTCGACGGCCGGGTGGGGCAGTGAAGAACGCCGGGGGCGGGCCGTATCGGCCCGCCCCCGGCGTTTCTCCATCGACGCTGGAGTCAGGAACGTGCGCGTCCGTTTATCTCCGCTGTGAACGCACTCCACGCCCGCGCCGGAAAGACCAGTGCCGGGCCGCCCGGATTCTTGCTGTCCCGCACGGGGACCGCGCCGGGAAGCCCGTCGGCGACCTCGACGCAGTCGCCGTTGCTCGCCCCGCTGTAGCTGGACTTGCGCCATATCAGGCTGTGCTCGTTGATCATCGCTTGTACTCCTCCGACACGGCCTCTAGCAGGGCCAGTGACTCCTCCGACGACAAGGCATCGCCCAGGGCGAGGTCGTAGGCCGACTGGCAGGCCTCGACCATGTCCGGGTCATCCATGACACGCCCGGTGCGCAGGCCTTCAACGTAGGCCACAGGAGGGGCGTCGGTGAACCGCATAAGGGTGACCATGCTCTCCAGCAGTGCGTGCGCGCCTGTGGAGAAGGGGAGCACATGGACCCGCACCCGTCCGCTGCGCCCCATCTCGGCGACGTGCTCCAACTGCTCCGCGATCACGCCGCGTCCGCCGATGGGACGCCGGAGGATCGACTCGTCCAGCAGGGTCCACAGAACCGGGGAGTTGGGGTCGTCGAGGATGCGGGCACGCTCCATCCGGTTGGTGACCCGTCGCTCTACATCCTTGTGTGTATAGACCGGGGTGCCAGCACGGAAGACGGCCCGCGCGTACGCCTCGGTCTGGAGGATGCCGGGGACGAGCGACGCTCCGTAGGTCTTGATCACGCAGGCCAGCTTCTCCATCTCGGCGGCAGCCGCGAAGTGATCGGCGAAGCGCCCCTCGTCCAGTGAGCGGCGCATGCGTTCGAAGAAGCCGTCCGTGCCCAGTGCCTGGTCGATCCGGCAGGCGTCCTCCGGCCGGGGCTTGCGCCTGCCGGCCTCGAAGTGGGCGATCATCTGCGGCGAGATGACGACCATCTCGCCGAGTTGGGCCTGCGTGAGGCCCTTGTTCTCGCGCTTGCGCTGAAGCTCCGCACCGTAGAACTCCTGTGGCGAGTAAGGACGGTCGATCCCGCCGCCGCGTCGCATGTGCTCAACACCCCTTCTCTCCAGCTCTCTCTGGAGAGCTGGAAGCCCTGTTGAGCGTACCGTCGCGGGAGCAATCTGTGAGTGGGTGGATACGGAAAGCCACCACGCACAGCGCAGGAGCAGACATGGCGACGTACCTCGTGGACACCACGCGCGACCGGATCGGCGAGCTGATGGGCAGGAGCGGCGGGCGGTACTTCCTCCGCCCGCCCGGCGGGGGCCGGGAGTGGGAGTGCCTGCCGGAGAACACCCGCCTGCCCACGCCCGAGGAGCAGTTGAGCGCGGGGGTGCGGGCGGCGAACCGGCACAGCGAGCAGCGCTGCCGGTGAGACCCCGCACCTGGACCACCGGGCGGTGCCGGCTCTACTGCCTCCGGCCGCAGGTGCCGGTGGTGTGGCTCGGGCCGGTGCAGACCCAGGGGCAGCAGGCCGAGCTGTACGCCTGCGAGGACTGCGTACAGACGCTCAACGTCCTGGTGTGGGAGGCCCTGCGGCAGCGGGACCGCGCTCCCGCCCGATAGACCCCCGGCCTCGTTCGGGGCCGGACCCGGAAACACGCGACAGCGAGGAGAGAGAACATGACGAACCGGATGTGGCGCAACGGCGACGGCAACGCCGTCATCGGTGCCGACGGCGGCGACAAGCTGCCGGGGGAGCCGTATCCCGGCCCGCACCAGCCGCCCACCCCGGACGGCGGCCCCGGCGTCCCCAACCCGCCCAAGGCGGTCACCGGCCGATGAGCACCGAGCACACCGAAAGCGCGCAGAGCGCGGAAAGCACCGGCACGGCCGGGCAGCGACCCGGCCGCCTGGAGTTGGCACGCGCCCTCATGGCGGGCGGCGTCCTCTCCCCGGACTGGACGCCCGCCTTCGCGGCCGTGCCCAGGTCGGCGTTCCTGCCGGAGCTGATCTGGCCCTACGACATGGAAGCGGGCCGCAGCGTCGCCGTGTCGATGGCACAGGACCCGGACGCCTGGGCCCGGTACGCCGACGCCGACGTGCCCGTCGTCACCCAGTGGGACGACGGCCGGCACACCGGCACGGCGCCGGGGCGGGAGCCCACCTCATCGGCGTCCATGCCGTCCGTGGTCTTCAGGATGCTCCGGGACCTGGAGGTACGGCCGGGCCACCGGGTGCTGGAGATCGGCGCGGGCACGGGCTGGAACGCGGCGCTCCTGGCCCACCGCCTCGGCACGGTGAACGTGGTGACGGTGGAGGTGGACGAGGCGGTGGCCGCCGCCGCGCGCAGGGCGCTGGAGATCTTCGGCCTGCCCGTCCGCGTCGTCCACGGCGACGGTGCGCGGGGCTTTCCCGACGGGGCGCCCTACGACCGGATCATCGCCACGTGCGGGCTGCGGTCCGTCCCCCGCGCCTGGGTGGAGCAGTGCCGTCCCGGCGGCCTTATCGTCGCCCCGTGGGGGACGCACTACGGCAACGGCGACGCGGTGGTACGGCTGACCGTCTCCCACGACGGGGAGAGCGCGTCGGGTCTCTTCACCGGGCCGGTGGAGTTCATGAAGCTGCGCTCCCAGCGTCCGCCGTCCGTAGCCCACTCCGAGTACGTCACGGGCGGCGTGGCCGACGGCGAGGAGTCGTCCACCGCGCTGCCGGAGGGAGAGTTCGCCGGGGAGCGGTTCGAGCCGGGGCACTTCGCGCTCGGGCTCCGGGTGCCGGACTGCCGGTGCGTCGTCGCCGACAAGCGCGACGGGGCCCGGCCGGTGTGGTGGTACGGGCTTACCGACCGCTCCTGGGCCTGCGCGATGTTCCGCGACGGAGGGGCTGCGCGCGTGTGGCAGTCCGGGCCCCGCCGGTTGTGGGACGAGGTCGAGGCAGCCCACCGCTGGTGGCGGGAGCGGGGCAGGCCGGGGTACGAGCGGTTCGGCCTGACCGTCACGCCGCAGGGACAGCGGGCCTGGCTGGACGACCCGGCCGACTCCTGGCCGGTGTGAGCCGGCCGTACCCGGGTGTGTGCGCCGGGACGGAGGCCCGTCCGGCATAACATCGCGGGGAAAGGCATTTCCCGGCAGGGCCCCGCGCCGTCCGGCGGCTCGGGGCCCTGCCGGGCACGGACGACGACTGGTGGGGGAATCCACGACCATGACGGCCGAGACGTTCGAGTTCCAGGTGGAGGCCAGCCGCCTCCTGCGGATGATGGTTCACTCGATCTACTCGAACAAGGACGTGTTCCTGAGGGAGCTGGTCTCCAACGCCTCCGACGCGCTCGACAAGCTCCGCATCGAGGCGCTGCGCGACGACTCGCTGGGGGCCGATGTCTCCGACCTGCACATCGAGATCGAGACCGACAAGGACGCCCGCACGCTGACCGTGCGCGACAACGGCATCGGGATGTCGCGCGAGGAGGTCGTCGGGCTGATCGGGACGATCGCCAAGTCCGGCACCGCGGAGTTCGTCCGCAAGCTGGAGGAGGCCCAGAAGGCCGGGGACGCGGGTAACCCGGCTTCGGCGGAGGCGCTGATCGGGCAGTTCGGCGTCGGCTTCTACTCCGCCTTCATGGTGGCCGACGAGGTCACGCTGCTGACCCGCCGCGCCGGGGAGTCCGCGGGCACCCGCTGGACGTCCACCGGCGAGGGCACCTACACGATCGAGACGGTCGACGACGCGCCCCAGGGCACCTCCGTCATCCTGAGGCTCAAGCCCGAGGACACCGACGACCGCCTCTTCGACTACACGGCCTCCTGGAAGATCAGGGAGATCGTCAAGCGCTACTCCGACTTCATCACCTGGCCCATCCGCCTGGTCGAGGCGGGCGCCGAAGAGGGCGCGAAGAGCGAGGACGGGGACAAGGAGAGCGAGGACGGCGGGAAGTCCGGGCCGGAGGCGATCAACTCCCGCAAGGCCCTGTGGGCCCGGCCCCGCGGCGAGGTCTCCGACGAGGAGTACCACGAGCTCTACAGGCACATCAGCCACGACTGGACCGACCCGCTGGAGACCATCCGAGTCCAGGCGGAGGGCACCTTCGAGTACCAGGCGCTGCTCTTCCTGCCCGCGCGGCCGCCGCAGGGCGTCCTCTCCCATGACCGGCGCGGCGTGCAGCTCTACGTCAAGCGCGTCCTGATCATGGAGGAGTGCGAGGAGCTGGTCCCGGCCTACCTGCGCTTCGTCAAGGGTGTGGTCGACGCCCAGGACCTGTCGCTGAACATCTCCCGCGAGATCCTCCAGCAGGACCGCCACATCCAGCTGATGCGCCGGCGGCTGGCGAAGAAGGTGCTGTCCACCCTCAAGGAGATGAGGACGGCGCGGCCCGAGAAGTACGCGGACTTCTGGCGGGAGTTCGGCGCGGTCGTCAAGGAGGGTCTGATCAACGACCCCGACAACCGCGACGCGATCCTGGCGGTCTCCTCCTTCGCCTCCACCCACGACGCGGAGAAGGCGACGACGCTCCAGGAGTACGTGGAGCGGATGAAGGAGGGCCAGGAGCACATCTACTACCTCACCGGCCCGTCCCGGAGCGCGGTGGAGAGCTCGCCGCACATGGAGGCCTTCCGGGACAAGGGACTCGAGGTGCTCGTCCTGACCGACCCGGTCGACGAGGTGTGGGTCGACGCGGTGCCCGACTTCCAGGGGAGGAAGCTGCTCTCCATCGCCAAGGGCGAGGCCGAGCTCGGCACCCCGGAGGAGAAGGAGCGGGCCCAGGAGGAGCGGGAGCGGCAGCGCGAGGAGTACGCCGGGCTGCTGGGGTGGATGACCGAGCGGCTCGGCGACGAGGTCAAGGAGGTGCGGCTGTCCTCCCGGCTGACCACCTCGCCGGCCTGCGTCGTCTCGGACGCCGACGACATGACGCCCGGCCTGCGCAGCATGCTCCGCGCCATGGGGCAGGAGATGCCCGAGAGCAAGCGCATCCTGGAGATCAACCCCGGCCATCCGCTGATCACGGGCCTGCGCAGGGCGCACGCGGAGAACGCCTCCGCGCCGGACCTGGAGGGCATGGCCGAGCTCGTCCACGGCATGGCGCTGCTGGCGGAGGGCGGCCTGCCCGGCGACCCGGCCCGCTTCACCCGGCTGATGGCCGAGCGCCTGGAGCGGTCCCTGTGACCCGCCGCTGAAGGTCTGACCGCCGCGGGGTCCGGAGCCATCGGCTCCGGACCCCGCGGCGCGTTCTGGAGGTGGCCGGAAACCTCCTGTTTGAAAGGGAGTTGGTGTCACCTGAAGAGGCTATGGCCGATATCGGCGTGATGTCCTCACGCTTGACACGCACATGGACACACTCTGTAGAACTCGCTGCCGGCGACCGCCGTCAGGCTGCCGTCGAACCCTGTCCGCTCGCGAGAGGATCCGGGGCAAGCAGCGATGTTCGGACTCAGACCACGCGCAAGACGCACACTGGCGACGGCCGGCATCATGGCTGTCCTCGCCACGGCCTTTCCGCAACCGGCCTTCGCGGCGCCCGCCGACGGCCGGTCGCCGTTCGGCGGCATCCGGGACTGGTTCGCCGGCGACGACGGGCAGGAGCCGGCGAAACCGCCCGAGCTCTCCGAGACGGGGGTGCCCAGCAACGAGCACCTGCCCCCGGGCGGCGTCCGATCCAGACCCGAACGGATCGGGGAGCTGAAGGACAGGCGCACGCCCACCGCCCGCCACTGGCGGCTCTCGGACGGCCGCGTCCAGTCGGAGGTCTCCGCAACGCCCACCCACTACGAGGCGGGCAAGAAGTGGAAGCCCATCGACACCGCGGTCCGCGGCACAGGACGCGACGGCTACCGGTACGCCAACACCACCAACCTCGCCCGGACCTACTTCGGCGAACGGCCCGGTGAACTCGTCCGGTTCGAACTGGCCGAGGGCCGCTGGGCGGCCATCGGCCTCAAGAACGCCGAAGCCGGGAAGCTCACCCCCGAGGCCGACGGCGACACCGTCACCTACGAGGACGCGCTCGGGAGGGGCGCCGACCTGAGGTACACCGTCGGGCACGGCACCCTGAAGGAGGACATCGTCCTCGACGGGCCCCCCGAGGGCACGCCGTCCTACGAGTTCACCCTCACCACCGGGGGCCTGACCGCCCGGAAGCTCAAGGGCGGCGCCATCGCCCTCCACACCGAAGCCTCCGGCCCGAAGCGTCCGGAGCTCGTCATCCCCGCGCCGTTCATGACGGACGCGAAGAAGGACGCCGAGTCCCCGTACGGCGCGGCGGGCACCGACGCCGTCCGGCAGACGCTGAGGAAGACCGGCCGCGACGGGCACTACGAACTCACCCTCCGCCCCGACGCGAAGTGGCTGGCCTCCGGGAAGCGGGTCTACCCCGTCGTCATCGACCCGACCATCTCGATCTCGCCGACGGTCACCCAGTCGCAGGACGTGATGATCTCCTCGGACGGGCCGGCCAGCAACTACGACGGCCTGTGGCGGCTCTCCGTCGGCAACACGTCCACGGGCACCTCCCGGGCCCTGCTGAGGTTCCCGCTGGGCAGCGTGCCTGCCGGAACCAGACTGGACTCCGCCGACCTGCGCCTGTACTACGACCAGACCCACACCACGGGCGACACCGAGGTGCTCCTCGAGGCTCACCGGGCCACCGAGGCCTGGGACGAGACCACCGCCACCTGGGACAACGCCAGTGGCATCACCGGTGAACTGTCCGGCACCTCGGTCCTGGTCGACGACCGGGACCCGGGCACCACCGCGGCCAAGGGCTCCTGGCCGGCCTCGGGCAACACGGCCTACACCCGGTACGCGGTGAACCAGGACTACCTGTACAACAAGGACTCCGTCGCCGGTGACACCTACACCTGGCAGCCCGACCTCCCCGAGGACGGCGACTACCGGGTCGACGTGCACTACGTCCCCGCCTCCGACCGGGCCGTGAACGCCCCCTACACCGTGACCCACGGCGACGGCAGCAAGACGTACACGGTCGACCAGAGCGAGGGCACCGGCGGCCGGTGGAGGACGCTCGGCACCCACCCGTTCAAGGCCGGCACCGCGGGCAAGGTCGTCCTCGGCGACGGCCCGGTATCCACCTCCACCGCCGTCATCGCCGACGCGGTCCGCTTCACCAAGGGCGGGGTCGCGGTCAAGGAACCGCAGTAGAGCAACACCTGGCACTCCTTCAGCGTCACCAGGACCGTCCAGTCCTGGATCGACGGCGCCAACCCCAACCACGGCTTCGTCGTCAAGGCCGCCGACGAGAGCGACTCGGCCCCCAAGGGCGGACCACGCTACGAGGCCGCCGAGTACGCCTACAAGGGCGAGGTCGCCAACCACCCGAGGTTGGTGCTCACCTGGGGCCGCCCCGGCGTCGAACTGGACGCGCCCGAGGTGATCCACGCGACCGGCGCCGAACTGGACTGGTCCGCGTACCAGGACCCGTCGGCCGACCCCGGTGACGACATCGTCGAGTACCAGGTGCACCGCAGCGTCTTCCAGACGTTCACGCCGTCCCCGCAGACGCTGGTCGCCCCCGTGGCCAAGGACGCCACGTCCTTCACGGACACCACGGCGACGCCGACGCCCGCGGACTCGGCCGAGGCCTTCGGCAACGTCTTCTACTACATGGTCGCGGTCAAGACCCGCGACGGAACGGTCGTTCCGGCGCCCACGCGGATCGCCAGGCTCCCCAAGGCGGGCCGCACGACGGTGGTGCTGCAGGGCGACGCCGCCGACACCACCCTGTCCTCCGCCCAGCCCGACAGCGGCCACGACAAGCTCACCGACTCCGGCGTCGACCACCCCTGGCTGTCCGTCGGCAACAACTCGGGCACCTACGGCAGGACCCGCGCCCTGCTGAGGTTCCCGGCGCTGAGCACCGTCCCGGCCACCTCGCGGGTGCTGCACGCCCAGCTCGACCTGTGGGGCTTCACCACCACCACGGGCACCCCGGGCGCGGTCTACGAACTGAGCGCACTGCGGCGCGGGTTCGAAGAATCCACCGCCACCTGGAACAAGGCGGACTCCGCGACCGCGTGGACCACCCCCGGCGGCGACCTCGACGCCTCGGTCGCCGACACCGTCTCCACGATCACCAACGACCCCGCCCGCCAGTCGTGGTACCTCACCTCGCTCGCCCAGTCCTGGGTCGGCGACCCGGAGAGCAACGAGGGCGTGGCGATCAAGCTGCGGGACGAGTCGGCGACCGGCCCGCAGGAGCGCACGGTCTTCCTGTCCAGCGAGGCCGAGGAGCCCCAGCTGCGACCGCAGCTGGTCGTCACCTACATCGACAAGAGCACCGAGTCGACGTACCACGCGCCCGACACCCCGGCGCGGATGACCCCCGGCGACCAGTACACGGTCGACGTCACGCTGACCAACACCACCACCTCCACCTGGAAGGCCGCCGACCAGGCACTGTCCTACCGGTGGACGCTGCCGGACGGCACCGACGCCACCACCGGCGGCAACCGGCTGGAGACGGCGCTGCCCGAGGACGTCGCCCCGGGCGAGACGGTCACCGTCGAGGCGGCCCTGAAGTCCCCGGTCAACTCCGACTCGGGCAACAAGCGCCTCGACCACGTCCTCGGATGGGACCTGCGCGACAGGACGGCCGGCACCTGGCTCTCGGCCACCGAGGACATCCCCGCGCTCACGCAGAACGTCCGGGTCGAGGACCCCACCTCCAACCAGCTGGGCCTGGAGAAGTTCTACTCCTACGCGGGCAAGAACACCGGCGCCGGCTCGACGGTGATGACCAACCTGTACGCCGGCAACACCGTCTGGTCCTACAACGCCTTCTCCAACCCCGGCCGCGGCCTGTCCACCTTCGCCCGGTTCTCCTACAACTCCCAGGACACCTCCGACACCGTCCTCGGCCACGGCTGGTCCGCCCAGCTCGCGGCCCCGATCCGCTCGGGCGCGGCGCTGGACTTCCACCCCAACCCCGACCCGACCACCGTCACCCTCCCCGACGGTGACGGCACCGCGCACACCTTCCGCAAGCAGGACGACGGCACCTGGAAGGCCCCGGCCGGGGTGCACTACCTGCTCCAGCAGAAGGCGGGAGTGGACTGCAGGCCGTCGGCCGACGGTGACCCGCGCGCCTGGTCGATGACGCGGCCGGACCGCACGGTGTTCTCCTTCGACTGCGACGGCTACCTGTCGGCGATCACCGACAAGAACGGCAACACCCAGACCTACACCTACGAGGAACGCCGCTCCAACAACAAGCCGGTCAAGTTCCTCAAATACATCACCGACCCGGCCGGCCGGCAGACCCTGACGGTCGACTACTACGGCAAGGGCCAGGACTACCCCTACATCGACGACACCGGTGTGAAGCGGTCCGGCACCAACCTGACCAGCCCGAAGATCATCGACCACATCGCGTCGATCACGGACGTCTCCGGACGGAAGCTGACCTTCGTCTACAGCGACAAGGGCCTGCTCGGTGAGCTGACCGACGGCGCCGGCAGCACGCAGCCGAAGGTCTTCCGCTTCACCTACGACGCCACCCAGGGCAACAAGAACGTCAAGCTCGTCAAGGTCACCGACCCGCGCGGCAACGCCACCTCCTTCGACTACTACGACCCCAGCGAGGGCGACGACCCGAAGTTCCACTGGGCGGCGCAGACCATCACCGACCGCCTCGGGCACAACACCGGCTTCGTCTACACCGACCCCGACGGCACCGCCGGCTCTTTCATCGAAGCCAGGGTGACTGACGCGGAGAACCACACCACCACGCAGTCGCTCGACGGCTACGGCCGCGCCGTGTCCATCACCAACGCCAAGTCCGAGACGACGAAGTTCGGCTGGGACGCCGACAACAACGTCACGCGCCTGGAGGAGGCCAACGGAGCCGTATCCACCTGGGCGTACGACCCGAAGACGGGCTACCCGCTGGAACAGAGGGACGCCGAGGCGAACAAGAACGGCACCGAGGCGCAGACCTTCACCTACTCCTACGGGCTGAACGGCCACATCGCGGACCTCTTCCGGAAGAAGTCCCCGGAGGGCCGGACCTGGCAGTTCGGCTACGACACCTTCGGCAACCTGACCTCGGTCACCGACCCCAAGGGCGTGGCCACCCCGGAGCCCGACGACTACACGGCGAAGACCGAGTACAACGCTTTCGGCCAGGTCACCAAGGAGACCGACGCCAACGGCCACGCGACCAGCTACAGCGGCTACACGGCCGTCGGCTACCCGGCGACGATCACCGACGCGCTGGAGAACCCCTCCACCTTCGTCTACGACGTCCGCGGCAACGTCACCGAGGTCACCAACGCCAAGGGAGCCGAGGTCACCCAGACCTACGACACCTTCGGCCGCCCCCTGGTGAAGAAGGAACCCAAGGACCAGGAGTCGGGCGTCTTCATCACGACCCCGGCGCCTGCCTACGACGCCAACGACAACCTGACGGAGGTGACGGCGCCCAACGGGTCGGTGTCCACCTCGGTGTACGACGAGGCCGACCAGGTGGTCGAGTCGACATCACCGGGCGACGAGGCCGGGGATCCGCCCCGGAAGACGACATCCACCTACGACAGGACCGGTCACGTCCTCACCGTCACCACGCCCAAGGGCAACGAGACGACCGCCGACGGCGACTTCACCGTGACAACCCGGTACGACCGGATCTACCAGCCGGTGGAGATCACGGATGCCATGGGGTACACGGCCACGTCGGCCTACGACTCGGTCGGCAACCTCGTGAAGGTCGTCGACGCACGGAAGAAGGCGACCGCCGACCCGGACGACTTCACCACGAAGTACGAGTACGACCTGAACCACCGAGTGGTGAAGACGACCGACGCACTCGGGGAGTCCACCTCCGCCCGCTACGACAAGGACGGCCTGGCCATCGGCCGGACCGACGCCGAGGGCAACGAGGCGCTCGCCGTGTACGACGAGCGCGGTGCCCTGATCGAGTCGAAAGCGCCCTTCGACAAGGACGGATCCGGCAACACCGTCCACCGGACGACGAGGTACGAATACGACCAGGTCGGCAACCGGACCAGGACGATCACCCCGCGCGGTGTCGCCACCACCGACGACACCACCGACTTCGCTGCGGAGACCGTCTACGACGAGCTGAACAGGGTCAAGGAGGAGCGCTCACCGTTCGACAAGGACGACGCCCGCTACTCGACGCCCGACTCGACGTTCTACTCCTACGACTCGGTCGGCAACCTGAGCTCCGTCTCGGCACCACCCTCCGACGGCCAGACGGTCCGCAACGTCACCGAGTACACGTACTACGACAACGGCTGGACCAGGACCTCGAAGGACCCGTGGGACATCACCACGTCCTACGACTACAACGAGCTCGGCCAGCAGACGAGGAGCACCCTCACCTCCGCCGGCGGGTCCCAGCAGCGGACGCTGACGTGGGACTACTACCTGTCGGGCAACCAGAAGGCCCGTTCGGACGACGGCGTCCCCGTCGGCAACCAGGTCGTGCTGGTCGACAGTTCGGACTTCAACAACACCGCGACCCAGGGCAACTGGTCACGTACACAGGCTGAGGGGCAGCACGGCTACGACACGTACTCGCACGCGGCCGGTACGGGCACGGCGCGGTTCGCGTGGCAGCTCAACATCCCGCAGAACGGCACCTACGAGGTCTTCGTCCGCCATCCGCGGATGACCGGGGCCGCGAGCGACGCGGAATTCACGGTTGACCACGAAGGCGGCAGCGCCACCAAGACCGTGGACCAGACCCAGCGTGTGGGCGAATGGGTCTCACTGGGGTCCTACCCGTTCGTGGAGGAAGGCCCGCAGAAGGTCACGCTGACCGATGATGCCGACGGTACGGTCCTCGCCGACGCGGTGAAACTGGTCCGCTCCAACACGGGCGAGACGGACAACGAGAAGAAGGACTTCACCTACAAGTACGACGCCAACGGCAACAAGGTCGAGGTCAAGGACAACTCGCCGGGCGCCGAGATCGACACCTACCGGATCGCCTATGACGACCTGAGCCGGATCGGCAAGGTCGAGGAGATCGCCGACGGCTCGGTCGAGAACACGACGGCGCTGACCTACGACGAGGTGGGCAACCCGGTCACGGTCACCCACGACCTGACCTGGTCGGAGATCGAGTACGACGCCCGGGACATGGTCGCCAGGGTCACCAACGCGGACTCGCCGACCGCGGGCAACCAGCAGATCTCCACGATGACCTACACCGCTCGTGGCCAGCTGCTCAAGCAGACCAAGCCCAACGGCAACACGCTGGAGATGGCCTACTACCTCGACGGGTCGGTCAAGCAGTCCGTCGAGAAGAAGCGGAACGGCACGGTCGTCGCCCGGCACGACCTGGAGTACTCGCCCAACGGACACCGCTCCAAGGACGTGCTGAAACTGATGAACGCCGACGACAACTCGGCGTACATCGACAACACGTACACCTTCGACTACGACCCGCAGGACCGGATCACCGAGGTCACCAAGAGCGGCGACGACCCGGCCACCGAGTCGTACGCCTACGACCGCAACAGCAACGTCGTCGAGCAGACGGTGGGCGGGGTCACCACGACCAACCGCTTCGACCGGAACCGCCTGCTGTCGTCGACGGCGAACGGGATCTCGTCCACCTACAACTACGATCCACTCGGCCGGCTGGACACCGTCAGCGCCGGCGGCCAGACCGTCGAGAAGTACTACTACGACGGCTTCGACCGCACGGTGAAGACGCGAGTCGGAGCCGGTCCGTCCGCGGTGACGACGACGTACGTCTTCGACCCGTTCGACCGGACGGTCTCCCGGGCGACCTCCGGGGCCGAGGCCAGGACCACCGCCTTCACCTACCTCGGCATGGACGACCAGGTCCTGCGGGAGGAGGTGGACGCAGAGGCCGACAAGTCCTACCAGTACCTGCCGTCCGGCCGGCAGGCCACCCAGATCAAGCACAAGGACGACGGGACCGAGGAGTACTCGCACTACGTCACCAGCCCGCGCGGCGACATCGAGGCCATCACCAAGGAGGACGGCAACACCCGCGCCACCTACGGTTACACCGCGTACGGCTCGGACGACGAGACCCAGATGACCGGCGCGGACAAGCCGGACGCGAACGATCCCGGCAAGGAGTCGTACAACGCCTTCCGCTACAACGCTTCGCGCCGGGACGGTGCGTCGGGCACGTACGACATGGGTTTCCGCAACTACGACCCGGGCCTGAACCGCTTCCTCACCCGCGACTGGTACGGCGGCGCGCTCGCCGACATGTCCCTGGCCACCGACCCGTTCACCGGCAACCGCTACGCCTTCGCCGGCGGCAACCCGATCAGTTTCGTCGAGATCGACGGGCACCTCTTCGGGCTCTCGCTGTCCGACATCGGCCACGCGACGCTGGACGTGGTCGGTCTGGTCCCCGTGGTCGGCGAGGTCGCCGACGTCGCCAACGGCATCTGGTACGCAGCCGAGGGCAACTACGTCGACGCCGCACTGTCGATGAGCTCGGCCATCCCGCTGGCCGGCTACGGCGCAACGGCGATCAAGGCGGGCCGCTACGTCGACAAGGGCCTCGACGCGGCGGACGCGGCCAACGACGCCCGCAAGGCGGGGGACAAGGTCGACGCGGCAGGCGCTGCGACTCCGCCGAAGCCCAAACCCGATGGGCCGGACGGCCCTCCGGCGAAGCCCAAGCAGAACGAACCGGACGCGCCCAGCTGCCCCGTACGCAACAGCTTCGTCCCCGGGACACCGGTTCTCATGGCCGACGGCTCCACCAAGGCCATCGAAGACATCGAGGCGGGCGACCAGGTCCGGGCCACCGATGTGGAAAGCGGCCACACGCGGGTGCGTACGGTCAGCGATCCCCGCAGCAGTGAGGGCGACAAACGGCTCGTCACCCTCACCGTGAGGACCGTCGGTATGGACGCGGAGGCCGAAGGAGAGGTCACGTCGACCGCCGATCACCTCTACTGGCTGCCGGACGCGGGCCGCTGGGTCAAGGCGGGAGAACTCGACCCCGGCAGCTGGCTGCGGACCTCTTCGGGCATCTGGGTCCAGATCAGCGCGGTCGAGCGGACCGACCGCCATCAGCGCGTACACAACCTCACCGTCGAGGGCGATCACAACTACTACGTGATGGCGGGCGGTATCCCGCTCCTCGTCCACAACCAGTGCGGTGAACCGGTCCCCTACGGATCGGAGGGCCTGCCGAGGGCGGCGGCCGAGCGCAGACTGGCCCCCAACTCCGGTGTGATCCGGGGGAGCAACGTCGCCGCGGCCAGGCTGAGGGACGGCCGTGTCCTCACCGGTGTCAGCAACCCCAGGACCGGCAAGCATGCCGAGGAGGACATCCTCGGCCAGCTCAAGGACGGGGACATCGTGGACGAGCTGTACACCGAACGGCAGCCCTGCGGCCCCAACCAGAACAACTGCATCGGTCAGTTGCTGGACAACAATCCGGACGTGCGGATCACCTACTCGGTGCCGTGGTCCGACCACCCCGACCCGGAGACCGCCAAGCTGCTCAACGGCGGCTCCAAGGAACTCCTGATGGGGATGATCGCGAACTACGCGAGGAACACCGGCCGGGGAAGGTAACCTGACCGGCCTCAGCCCGACCGCCCACCGGTTCGAGCCGGTGGGCGGTCGTCATGGATTCGGCGGCGATGGGATGTGCGAACACGGGTGATGGTGAGTGCAGATGTCGTCGCGGCCCGGGTGAGGGACGAACTCGCGGCCGCGGGGCTGCCGCTGGCGCCGCAGTTCACGACCGTCGACGAGCGGTTCCGCACCGGGGTGTGCGTCGTGGTCGAGGACGAAGGGGACGGCGTGGAGCGGGTGTTCGTCTCCTGGCGCACGCACCACACACTGGTCGGCGCATCGTCGCGGGCGCTGCTCCGCGGCGATGCGGCCCATCCCGCGGTGATGCACCACGGCCGGGTCTGCCGGGCCGTGCGGGACGCCATGTCGGAGATCCTCTCGTCCGCGGGATTCGTCGTCGAGCACGCGGACGAGTACAACGAGTACAGGCCGCTGGAGCTACGCGTGTCGGCGGGGCCGGAACCGTACAGCCCGGCCTGGGGGGACGCCGGTGACGGCACCGGCGGCTGAGTGCGAGCCCCGGTAAGCCGCCGGGCCGACTCCGGTGGCTTCCGAACCGTGTGAACCGTGCGGTGCTTCCCGGGGCGCGGCCGGCTCGGTGCGGCGGCGTTCGCCGGCGGCACCCGGCGGTCGCGGATGTACGAGGAGGCCGGGTTCGACGCCGTCTGACGCCGGGCGGGCCGTGCAGGGCCACGGCGTCGAAGGGTGCTCCCGGCGGTGGCCCACCGCCGGGAGCACCCTTTTCACATCCCTTCCCGACGGTCGGCGACCTCGCAGGTCAGGCCGTGCTCGTCGATGCCCACCAGCACCGTGTCGCCCGCGCGCAGAGCCCCGTCGAGGATCAGGTCGGTGAGGCGGTCGTCCAGATGGGTGCGGACGGTGCGGCGCAGCGGGTGGGCGCCGGAGTCGGGCTGGTAGCCCTGGTTGATCAGCCACTCGCGGCCACTGCGGTCGACCTCCAGGCCGACGCCCTGGGCCGCCAGCAGCCGGCGGCTGTCCTCCAGCAGCAGCCCGACGACGCGCAGCAGGTCCTCGCGGGCCAGGGGGCGGAGGAAGACGGTCTCGTCGACCCGCTCCAGCAGTTCCGGCCGCACCCGGTCGCGCAGATGCGCCATGGTCTCCGTGCGGAGCGCGCCGGGGTCGCCGGAGTGGGCCAGCACGCTGCGCGGATCGACGGTGACGGTCAGGACGACCACGGTCTCGCGGAAGCCGGCGGCAGGGCCCCGTGCGCCGGCCGGCCCGCCGCCCTCCAGCAGCCGCGTCAGCGAGTCCAGGACGTCCGGGTGGGCCCGGTCGATCCCGTCGAGCAGGACGACGGAGTGCGGCCTGCGCCGTACGGCCTCGTCCAGCCGGCCCGCCTCTCCCCGCCCCTCCCTCAGGGCGCCCGTGCCGAAGCGCACCAACCGGTCGGCGTCGCCCAGGAGTTCGGCGGCCAGGGCCCTGGCCAGCTCGGTCTTGCCCACCCCGGGCGGCCCCGCGAACAGCAGGACCGGGGCGGGCCGCTCGGGGGCGCTCATCCCCGCCCGCGCCCGCCGCACGGCCCGGGCCACCGCGGAGACGGCCTCGTCCTGGCCCACCACCCGTTCGCGCAGCCTCTCCTCCAGGCGCCGCAGGTGCTCGCGCTCGTCGCGGGCCAGGCGGCCGGAGGGGATGCCGGTGCGCCGGGAGACGGCTTCGGCGATGTCCGCCACGGTCACCCGGGCGGCACTCTCGCGCTTCTCGGCGACGGCGGCCCGCTCCAGGTCCAGCTCCCTCATGGCCTCCCGCAGCGTCGAGGCCCGCACCAGGTCCTCCCGGGCCAGGGCCTGGTCGAGGTCGCGCCGCAGCCGGTCGCGGCGGTCCTCGACCTCCAGGACCTCGCCGCTGTGCCCGAGGCCGCGCAGCCGCACCCTGGCGCCGGCCTGGTCGAGCAGGGAGACGGCCTTGGCGGGCAGGAAGCTCTCGGTCAGATGGCGGGCGGAGAGCTCGGCGGCGGCCCGCAGCGCCTCGTCGGAGAAGCGGACCTGGTGGTGGGCCTCGTAGGAGCCGCGCAGGCCCTCCAGGATGCGCACGGTCTCCTCGACGGTGGGCTCGGGCACCAGCACCGGCTGGAAGCGGTGGTGCAGGGCGATGTCCCGCTCCACGTGGCGGCGGTACTCGTCGATGGTGGTGGCGCCCACGACGCGCAGCCCGCCGCGGGCGAGCGCGGCCCGCAGGACACCGCCGAGGTCGGGGAAGCCCTCCGTGCCCGCGCCCGCGCCGACGAGGGTGTGCAACTCGTCGAGGAAGAGGACGATCCGGTCGTCGGAGGCGACCTCCCCGACGATCGCGCGCAGCCTCTCCTCGATCTCCTCCCGGTAGCGGGCGCCGGCCACCAGCGCGGCCAGGTCCAGCCCGACGATCCTGCGGCCCCGCAGGTCCGGCGGCACCTCGCCGGCCGCGATCCGCCGGGCCAGGCCCTCGACGACCACGGTCTTGCCGACACCCGGCTCACCGATCAGGGCGGGGTTGTTCCGGGTCCGCCGGGAGAGCACCTCGATGACCTGGTCGATCTCCTCCGCGCGCCCCACCACCGGATCCAGCCGGCCCTCGCGGGCATGTGCGGTCAGGTCGCGGCCGTAGTGGTCCAGTACGGGGGTGGGGCCGGACGGGCGGGACGGACCGGAGAGGCGGGGCGGGCCGGACAGACCGGCGAAAGCCCTGCGCACCGGCTCGGGCGCGGCGCCCGCGGCGCGCAGCGCCCGTCCGGCGCCGCTTCGGGGGTCCTCCAGCAGGGCGGCCAGGACGTGCTCGGGGCCGAACCGGGACGCGCCGGCGGCGCGG
>NZ_JBKJFM010000109.1:0-21957 GCF_046614825.1 Streptomyces nanhaiensis | reverse complement strand
TGGCGGCCCGCGAGGCCGCCGCCCAGGGCCCGCCGGCGCGGTGGGGCGACACCCACCGGCTCGCGCCCTGGCGGGCGCTGCCGGCCGGCCCCGGCGAGTCCTGGCCGGCCCTGGACGGCGACCACGACTGCGTACTGGCAACCTCCAGCGTGCCAGGGGTCACCGACCTGAGCGCCCGCGCCTCCGCCGCCCGCTACGTGTGGGACCTGGCCCGACGCGAGGACAGCGCCTGGGTGGTGCCGCTCGGCGCCTCGGGCGTGCCCGGGGACCCGCACCACCGCGACCAGCTCCCGCTGTGGGCGCGCTGCGAGCTGGTCCCGGTCGTCACCGACTGGGACCGGCTCACCGAGGAGCCCGCCGTACCGCACGGCCGGCCCGCACCGCACTCACCGCACGTACCGCACGCACCGCACGACCGAGGAGAGAATTGACCACCCCAGCCGCGCCCTCCGGCGCCCCGTCCCCCCGGCGCCGCGAAGCCGTGCACGAGACCCGCGTCGAGGGCTTCGGCACCGTCCGCGTCGTCCCCGTGGACCCCGCCCGCGACATCGACCTGCTGTACGGCTGGGTGACCCGGGAGCGGGCCCGCTTCTGGGGGATGCTCGACCACACCCGCGAGGAGGTCCTGGAGACCTACGAGTACCTGGACTCCCTGTCCACGCACCACGCCTATCTGATCCACCTCGACGACCGGCCGGTCGCCCTCTTCCAGACCTACGAGCCGGACGCCGACCCGGTCGGCGAGTACTACGAGGTGCGGCCGGGGGACTTCGGCATCCATCTGATGGTCGGCCCCGCGGACGGCGGGCCGCGGCCGGGTTTCACCGGCACCCTGCTGACCGTCTTCCTGGCCCACCTGCTGGCCGAGGACCCCGGCCGCAGGCGGATCGTCGCCGAGCCCGACGCCCGCAACGAGACGGCCGTCTCCCGGCTGCTGCGGACCGGTTTCGTCCTCGGCCCCGAGGTCGAACTGCCGGAGAAACGGGCCCGGTTGGTCTTCCTCGACCGGGACGCCTTCCTCTCCCGCACCGCCTCCCGGACCTCCTGAGGGCCGCGGCGCCCCGGCACGGCACGGGTGTGTCGGTGGGCACGGCTACGGTGCTGCCGTGATCGATTCCGACGACGTCCGCCGTATCGCGCTGTCCCTCCCGGAGACCGTGGAGAAGGAGGCATGGAGCATGCCCACCTTCCGGGTGGCCGGGAAGATGTACCTCACCGTCCCCGACGACGAGACCTCCGTCGCCGTGCGCTGCCCGCGCCACGAGCGCACCGAGCTGATCGCGGCCGAGCCGGAGAAGTTCTGGGTGCCGCCCCACGAGGCGTCCTCGGCATGGGTGCGGGTCAGGCTGGCCGCCCTGGAGGACGTCGCCGAGCTGCGCGACATCCTCGTCGACTCCTGGCGGCAGGCGGCCCCCGAGCGGCTGCTGGAGGCGCATCCGGACCTGGTGCCGGGCGGCGCGGTGGGCCCGTAGGCGCGGCCCCGGGGCCGGTTCGAGGCGATGGGGGCCGGACGCGGTGGAGGCGTGCGGCCCCTCACCGGCCCCTCACCTCCGGCGGCCGGATTCCTCCATGTCGTCCCCGCGTCCGCCGGCGTCGGCGCCGCGCTGCCGCAGGACCCTCAGGGCGGTCTCGCACCACTGGAGGTTCTCGCGCTCGAAGGCGATGCCGCGCAGCAGCGTGAGGTAGGGGCCCACACGCCGGGCCTGCGCGAGGTACTCCTCCTCGGTGCGCCCGTCCAGCAGCTTGGCGCGCCCGCGTTCGTAGCGGGCCAGCTTGGCCGTCGACCACTCCAGTTGCGTCTCGACGGCGGCCCGGACGCCCTCGATGTCGCCCACGTCGGCGCTCTGGACCTTGACCAGAAGTTCGTCGCGGATGACGGTGGGCCGGGCGAGGGCGGCGGCGGTGTAGTCGCGCAGTGCGGCGTATCCCGCCTCGGTCAGTGAGAACAGGCGCTTGTTGGGCCGCCGTTCCTGCTGGACGACGCGGGCGGCGACGAGCCCCTCCCGCTCCATGCGCTCGAGTTCGCGGTAGAGCTGCTGGGGGGTGGCGGTCCAGAAGTTCGCGACCGAGGAGTCGAACCCCTTGGCCAGGTCCCAGCCCGACGCCTCGCCTTCCAGTAGGGCCGCCATCACCGCGTTGCGCAGAGCCATCCCCGTATTGGAGCACGGGGGCGACCTGCCGACAAATCGACTGTTCCGCATCGGCCCGGAGCCCGCGGGCGCGGTTCCGGCCGGGTGTGGACAGACTCCCCGCCAGGATCTACCCTCCAACGCACCTAGTAAACTTTTTGTCTATAGAGGTGGTCGGCATGAACCCCTTCCGGCGTGCCGTGGAGGCCCGCGACGAGCAGGCGCTGGCGGATCTGCTGGCCGAGGACGTCGTCTTCACCAGCCCCGTCGCGTTCAGGCCCTATGAGGGCAAGGCGATCACCGCGGCGATCCTGCGCGGTGTGATGCGGGTCTTCGAGGACTTCTCCTACACCCGTGAGATCTCCGACCCGGGCGGCCGGGACCACGTCCTCGTCTTCACCGCCACGGTCGGCGGCCGGCAGGTCCAGGGCTGCGACCTCCTGCACTTCGACGAGGACGGCAGGATCGACGACCTCACCGTCATGGTCCGCCCGCTGTCCGCCGCCCAGGCGCTCGCCGAGGCCATGGGCGCGCAGTTCGAGCGGATCTCGCACGAGGCCGCCGGCCGCTGACCGCCGGCCCGCCCGGCCCCTCGCCCCGCAGCCCCGTCACACCGCACCGCCCGCCCCGTCCCTGCCCCATAGCCCCACCGCACCGCCGCCCTCGCGCGCACCGAACCGGGAGACCGACCGCATGACCGCCTACCCCCATCTGCTCCGGCCCCTGGACCTGGGCTTCACCACCCTGCCCAACCGGGTCGTCATGGGCTCGATGCACGTCGGGCTGGAGGAGGCCCCCGACGGCTTCTCCCGGATGGCCGCCTTCTACGCCGAACGCGCCCGCGGCGGCGTCGGCCTGATCGTCACCGGCGGCATAGCCCCCAACGAGGCCGGGCGCCCCTACCCCGGCGGCGCCATGCTCACCACAGAGGAGGAGGCCGAACGCCACCGCACCGTCACCGACGCCGTCCACGCCGAGGGCGGCCGCATCGCGATGCAGATCCTCCACTTCGGCCGCTACGCCTACCACCCCGACCTCGTCGCCCCGAGCCCGCTGAAGGCCCCGATCAGCCCCCACACCCCGCGCGAGCTCACCGACGCCGAGGTGGAGCAGACGATCGAGGACTTCGCCCGCTGCGCCGCCCTCGCCCGGTCCGCGGGCTACGACGGCGTGGAGATCATGGGCTCCGAGGGCTACCTCGTCAACGAGTTCATCGCCTCCGCCACCAACCGCCGCACCGACCGCTGGGGCGGCTCGTACGCCAACCGCATGCGCTTCCCCGTCGAGATCGTGCGCCGGGTCCGCGAGCGCGTCGGCGAGGACTTCATCGTCGTCTACCGGCTGTCCATGCTCGACCTGGTCCCCGGCGGCTCCACCTTCCCCGAGGTCGTCGAGCTGGCCCGGGCCGTCGAGGCCGCGGGCGCCACCATCATCAACACCGGCATCGGCTGGCACGAGGCGCGCATCCCCACCATCGCCACCTCCGTGCCCCGCGGCGCGTACACCTGGGTCACCCGCAGGCTGATGGGGTCCGTCTCCGTCCCGCTGGTCACCTGCAACCGCATCAACAACCCCGAGCTGGCCGAGCGGATCCTCGCCGACGGCGACGCCGACATGGTCTCCCTGGCCCGCCCCATGCTCGCCGACGCCGACTTCGTCGCCAAGGCGGCCGCCGGCACCCCCGAGGCGATCAACACCTGCATCGGCTGCAACCAGGCCTGCCTGGACCACACCTTCAGCCTCAAGATCACCTCCTGTCTGGTCAACCCCCGGGCCTGCCACGAGACCGAGCTGGTCCTGGAGCCCACCCGCCGGGTCAAGGACATCGCGGTGGTCGGCGCCGGACCGGCCGGGCTCGCCTTCGCCGTCTCCGCGGCCGAGCGCGGCCACACCGTCACCCTGTACGACGCGGCCCCCGAGATCGGCGGGCAGCTCAACACCGCCCGCCGGGTCCCCGGCAAGCAGGAGTTCGACGAGACCCTGCGCTACTACCGCCACCGGCTCGGCGCCCTCGGCGTCGAGCAGCGCCTGGGCGCCGAGGTCACCGCCGGGCAGCTCGCGGACGCCGGGCACGACGAGATCGTCCTGGCCACCGGGGTCACCCCCCGCGTCCCCGAGATCCCCGGCGTCGACCACCCCAGCGTGGTGGGCTACCTCGACGTCCTCCACGGCCGCGGTTCCGTCGGCCGGCGCGTCGCGATCCTGGGCGCGGGAGGCATCGGCTTCGACGTCGCCGCCTACCTCACCCACCCCGGGCCGGACGGCGCGCCGGGCGGCCCGGAGACGACGGAGGCGTTCCTCGCCCGCTGGGGCGTCGACACCGAGTACCGCTCCCCCGGCGGTCTGACCGAGCCCGTCCACCCCTCCGGCGAGCGCACCGTCCACCTGCTCCAGCGCAAGACGAGCAAGGTCGGCGCGGGCCTGGGCAGGACCACCGGCTGGATCCACCGCACCGAGCTCAGGCAGCGCGGTGTCACCATGCTCGCCGGCGTCACCTACGAGCGCATCGACGACGAGGGCCTGCACATCACCGTCGACGGACAGCCCCAGGTGCTGCCGGTGGACACCGTCGTGCTGTGCACCGGGCAGGAGCCCCGGCGCGACCTGTACGACGAGCTGGCCGGACGCGGCGTCAAGGCCCACCTCATCGGCGGCGCCGACATCGCCGCCGAACTCGACGCCAAGCGCGCGATCGACCAGGGCACCCGCCTGGCGGCCGCCCTGTAGGACGCGGTCCGCGGCGGCCGTCCGTCCCGCTCCCGCGCAGGCGCGGGACGGACGGCCGTCAGCCGCGCAGGGCCGCCTCGACGACGGCCGCCCACTGGGCCACGACCCGCTCGCGTCGGGCGCCGTCGTCGGTCAGGAGGTTGGCCAGGCCCAGTCCGCGGGCCATGTCGAGCAGGCCCTGCACGGTCTCCCGCGCTCCGGGCACGCTCTCGTCCGCGCCCAGCAGGCGCACCGCCATGCGGTGCGTCTCCCGGCCGATGCGCGCCTCCAGCGCGACCACCCGGGGCGCGAGCTGCGGTTCGTTGGCGGCGGCCACCCACAACTGGAGCGCGGCGCGGAAGAGTTCACCGGTGTAGAGGCCGACGATCGCCTCGACGGCCTCCCGCGCGCCGGCCGGGCGCGGCAGGTCCCGCAGGACGGCCGACCGCTCCTCGGCGACGTACTCCACCGCAGCCGTGAACAGGTCCTCACGGGTGGGGAAGTGGTGCTGGGCCGCCCCGCGGGTGACGCCCGCGTGCTCGGCCACGACCGCGACCGTGCTGCCCGCCCAGCCGCGCTCGGCCAGGCAGGCCACGGCCGACTGGAGCAGACGCCGCCGGGTGGCGCGGCTGCGGTCCTGCTTGGGCGCGTTGCCCCGTACGGTCAGTGGTGCACCCATCGGGGGTCCCGTCGTTCGAGGAAGGCGGACATGCCCTCGTGCGCCTCGTCCGAGGCGAACAGCCGCGCGGAGAGCTCCGCCAGGCTATCGGTGTCCCGGTCGAACACCCGCAGCACCTCCGCCGTGACCAGGCGTTTGGACTCCGCCAGGCCCTGCGGCGAGCCGCGCCGCAGCCCGTCCAGGACCGGCTCCAGCGCGGCGTCCACGTCCTCGGCCGCGATGGTGACCAGCCCGATGCGGGCCGCCTCCGCCGCACCGAAAAGCTCGCCGGTCAGGTAGTACCGCCCGGCCGCCCGCGCGTCCAGCCTCGGCAGCAGCGGCAGGGAGATCACCGCAGGGGCCAGTCCGAGCCGCGCCTCGGTGAAGGCGAAGGTCGCGCCGGGGCCGGCCACCGCGATGTCGCAGGCGCCCAGCAGTCCGGCGCCGCCCGCCCGTACGTGCCCGGTGACGCGGGCGACGACGGGTTTGGGGAAGGCCACGACCGTGCGCAGCAGCCGTGCCAGGCCCAGGGGGGCGCCGGTCGGCCCGGCCGCCGCGCCCGCCTCGCCCAGGTCCGCGCCGGCGCAGAAGGTGGTGCCGGTGTGGGTGAGCAGCACCGCCCGGGTGTCCGGGTCGCGCCCGGCCGCCTCCAGGTGCGCGTACAGCTCGCCCACCAGCCGGGCGGAGAGGGCGTTGCGGTTGTGCGGCGAGTCGAGGGTGAGGGTGGTGACGCCCCGCCCGGCCGAGCTCCGCACCAGGGGCCCGTCGCCCCTGCCTCCCCCGCCGTCCGTGGCCGTCATGCCGTGGCACCCCTCTCCCCGTCCTTCTCCCCGGCCCGCTCCCCGGCCCGCAGCTCGCGCCGCAGGGTCTCGCCGCCGCCGGCGCGTTCGGCCGCCCGCCGGGCGGTGGCCAGCGGGTGGACGGTGGTGACCGCGGCGCCGCACCGGGTGGCGGCGTGGAAGACGGCCGGGTAGGCGATGGTGTTGGGGCCGTGCAGGGCGAGCACGTCGCCCTTGCGCAGGCCGGATGCGGCGAACGCGGCGGCGATGCGGCGGCTGAGGCCGTCGAGCTGCGCGTAGGTGAGTTCGGTGCCCTCCACCCCGTCGACCAGTGCGGGGCGGTCGGCGAAGCCGCGGGCTGACGCCCCCGGGACGGCGTCGCGGACGGGCCGGCCGAGGAGCGGGACATCGGCGTACTCGCTGCGGAACACGGTGTCCTCCGGAGGAAGGGCGGAGTGGCTCAGTAGGACCTGGGCAGTCCCAGGGTCTGGTGGGAGACGAAGTTGAGGACCATCTCCCGGCTGACCGGCGCGATGCGGGCCACGCGGGAGGCGGTGACGAGGGATCCCAGACCGTACTCGCTGGTCAGGCCGTTGCCGCCGAGGGTGTGCACGGCGCGGTCGACGGCCTTCGCGCAGGCCTCCGCCGCCGCGTACTTGGCCATGTTGGCCGCCTCGCCCGCTCCCGCGTCGTCGCCCGCGTCGTACAGCAGGGCCGCCTTGCGCGTCATCAGGCGGGCCAGTTCGATCTCGACGTGCGCCTCGGCCAGCGGGTGGGCTATGGCCTGGTGGGCGCCGATCGGCTCCTTCCACACCTGCCGGGTGCGGGCGTAGTCCACCGCCCTGCCGACGGCGAAGCGGCCCATGCCGAGGGCGAAGGCGGCGGTCATGATCCGCTCGGGGTTGAGTCCGGCGAAGAGCTGGAGCAGCCCGGCGTCCTCGTCGCCGACGAGCGCGTCCGCGGGCAGCCGTACGTCGTCCAGCACCAGCTCGAACTGCTTCTCGGGAGCGGACAGTTCCATCTCGATCACGCTGCGGGAGAAGCCGGGGGCGTCCCGGGGGACGATGAACAGGCAGGGCTTGAGGCGTCCGGTGCGGGCGTCCTCGGTGCGGCCCACGATCAGGGTGGCGTCGGCTATGTCCACGCCGGAGACGAAGACCTTGCGGCCGTTCAGGACCCAGTCCCCGCCGTCGCGGCGGGCGGTGGTGGTGATGCGGTGGGAGTTGGAGCCGGCGTCCGGCTCGGTGATGCCGAACGCCATCTTCCGGCTGCCGTCGGCCAGTCCGGGCAACCAGGCGCGCTTCTGCTCCCCGGTGCCGAAGCGGGCGATGACGGTGCCGGTGATGGCGGGGGTGACGATGAGCATGAGCAGCGGGCAGCCCACCGCGCCCAGTTCCTCCAGCACGATCGACAGCTCGGTGATGCCGCCGCCTCCTCCCCCGTACTCCTCGGGGAGGCTGACACCGAGGTAGCCGAGCTTTCCCGCCTCCCGCCACAGTTCGTCGGTCTGCCCGCCCGCCCGGCGCACCCGCTCGAAGTACTCGCGGCCGTAGCGCCCGCCGAGTGCGGCGACGGCCGCGCGCAGCGCCCGCTGCTCGCCGGTCTCCAGCAGTGCCGTTCCCGTGTGCCCGGCGCACCGTTCGGTGGTCATGCCCCTGCCCCTTCGTCGGTTGCCTGACTCGCCGGCGGTTCCTCGCCGCCGGTGCGGTCCTGCTCCTCGGAGGCGACGACCGCGAGGACGGCGCCGACCTCCACGCGCTGTCCGGCGGTCACCCGCAGCTCCCGCAGCACCCCGTCGGCAGGCGCCGTGACGCGGTGCTCCATCTTCATCGCCTCCAGCCACAGCAGCGGCTGCCCCGCCGTCACCGCGTCGCCCGCGGCGAGGCGGTCGGCGAGGCGCACGACCGTGCCGGGCATCCGCGCCAGCAGCGAGCCGGGCTCGGCGCGGTCGCGCGGATCGGGGAAGCGCGGCAGCGCCGTGAAGGCGTACGCACCCAGCGGCGAGTCCACGAAGACCCTCGCCCGGTCCTCCCCGCCGCCCGGCCCGTCCGGCCCGTCCGGGTACGCCGCGACGTCGAAGCGGTGCCGTACGCCGTCGATCTCCAGCTCGACGCGGTCGGCGGCGACCCGCAGGGCGCGTACGCCCGGCAGGTCCTCGGCGAGCGGCGGGCCGCCGCGCGCGGGCCGGTAGCGCACCTCCAGCTCCGCCCCGCCGGGTTCGGCCCGGTAGCACTTGGTCTGCGGGCAGGAAGGGAGGTTGCGCCAGCCGCCGAGCCGCCCGGAGACGGTCCGCGCGGCCGTGCGGCGCGCCTCGGCGTCCGCCAGCGCCGCCGCGAACGCCGCCGCGCGCAGGCGCCGTTCGCCGTCCGGGGGCTCCTGGCACAGGTGCGCCAGATGCCTGTCGTAGAAGCCGGTGTCCAGGCGTCCGGAGGCGAAGTCGGGGTGGTGCAGCGAGCGCACCAGCAGGTCGCGGTTGGTGGCCGGGCCGTGGATGCGGGCCCGCTCCAGCGCGTGGGCCAGCTTCCGCACGGCCTCGGCACGGGTGGGCGCCCAGGCGATGACCTTGGCCAGCATCGGGTCGTAGTGGACGGTGACCTCGTCGCCGCCGGCCACCCCCGCGTCCAGCCGCACCCCGGGGCCGGCGGGCACCTCCAGACGGTGCACCCGCCCGGTCTGCGGGCGCCACCGCCGGGCCGGGTCCTCCGCGTAGAGGCGGGCCTCGACGGCGTGGCCGCGCGGCTCGGGCGGCCGCGCGGCGGGCAGCGGGGCGCCCTCGGCGATCCGCAGTTGCAGCGCGACGAGGTCGAGGCCGTACACGCACTCGGTGACGGGGTGCTCGACCTGGAGGCGGGTGTTCATCTCCAGGAAGTACGCCCGCCCGTCCGGTGCCAGGAGGAACTCCACCGTGCCCGCGCCCCGGTAGCCGACCGCGCGCGCGGCGCGCTCGGCCGCACCGTGCAGTGCGGCGCGCTGCTCCCCGGTCAGGTGCGGCGCGGGGGCCTCCTCGATGACCTTCTGGTGGCGGCGCTGGAGCGAGCAGTCGCGGGTGCCCAGGGCCCACACCGTGCCGTGGCCGTCCGCGAGCACCTGCACCTCCACATGGCGGCCGCGCTCGACGTAGGGCTCGGCGAAGACCTCCCCGTCGCCGAAGGCGGCCGCCGCCTCCGCCGACGCGGCACGTACCTCGTCCTCCAGCGCGGCCAGTTCGCGCACGATCCGCATGCCGCGCCCGCCGCCGCCGGCCGCGGCCTTGACCAGCAGCGGCAGGTCCTCCTCGCGTGCCTCGCCGGGCCGTACCGGCGCCAGCAGGGGCACTCCGGCCCTGTCCATCAGCTCCTTGGCGCGGGTCTTGGACGCCATGGCCTCGATCGCCCCGGGCGGCGGGCCGATCCAGACCAGGCCCGCCTCCAGCACCGCCCGGGCGAAGCCGGCGTTCTCCGAGAGGAAGCCGTAGCCGGGGTGGACGGCGTCCGCACCCGCCGCCAGCGCGGCCGCCACGATCAGGTCGCCGCGCAGGTAGGTGTCGGCGGGTGCGTCGCCGGGCAGCGACACTGCCGCGTCGGCCTCCCGCGCGTGGGGGGCGTCCGCGTCCGCGTCGGAGTGGACGGCGACGGTGGCGACGCCCAGTTCCCGGCAGGTGCGGAAGACACGCCGGGCGATCTCGCCGCGGCCCGCGACCAGGACGGAGCCGATGGTCCGCCCCGCGTCCGCTTGTGTCGACATGTCCACTCCTCACATCCGGAAGACGCCGAAGCCGCCGCGCGCGCCCGCCACCGGTGCGCCGTGCACGGCCGACAGGCACATGCCGAGCACGGTGCGGGTGTCGCGCGGGTCGATGACGCCGTCGTCGTAGAGCCGCCCGGACAGGAACACCGGCAGCGACTCGGCCTCGATCTGCTGCTCGACCATGGCGCGCAGCGCCGCGTCGCCCTCCTCGTCGTAGGGCCTGCCCCTGGCCGCCGCGGACTCGCGCATCACGGTGGAGAGCACTCCGGCGAGCTGCCGCGGGCCCATGACGGCGGACTTGGCACTGGGCCAGGCGAACAGGAAGCGCGGGTCGTAGGCCCGGCCGCACATGCCGTAGTGGCCGGCGCCGTAGCTCGCCCCCATCAGCACCGACAGATGCGGCACCTTGGAGTTGGAGACCGCGTTGATCATCATCGCGCCGTGCTTGATGATGCCGCCCCGCTCGTACTCGGTGCCGACCATGTAGCCGGTGGTGTTGTGGAGGAACAGCAGCGGGATGTCGCGCTGGTTGGCGAGCTGGATGAACTGGGCGGCCTTCTGGGACTCCTGGCTGAACAGCACACCGCGGGCGTTGGCCAGGATGCCGACGGGGTAGCCGTGCAGGGTCGCCCAGCCGGTGGTCAGACTGGTGCCGTACAGCGGCTTGAACTCGTCGAAGTCGGAGTCGTCGACGATCCGGGCGATCACCTCGCGCGGGTCGAAGGGGATCTTCAGGTCGCCGGGCACGACGCCCAGCAGCTCGTCCTGGTCGTAACGCGGCGGGCGTACGGCCGCCGGGTCGGGGGCGGGGTGGGCCTTGGGCCGGTTGAGGCGGGCGACGACGCGGCGGGCCTGGCGCAGCGCGTCGGGCTCGTCCACCGCGAAGTGGTCGGCGAGACCGGAGACGCGGGCGTGCATGCCCGCGCCCCCCAGCTCCTCGTCGTCGGCCTCCTCGCCGGTGGCCATCCTCACCAGCGGCGGTCCGCCGAGGAACACCTTGGCGCCCCGGTCCACCATGATCACGTGGTCGGACATGCCGGGGACGTAGGCGCCGCCCGCGGTGGAGTTGCCGAAGACGACCGCGATCGTGGGGATGCCGGCCTCGCTGAGCCGGGTCAGGTCGCGGAAGAGCGCGCCGCCGGGGATGAAGATCTCCTTCTGGCTGGGCAGGTCCGCCCCTCCGGACTCCACCAGGCTGATGAGCGGCAGCCGGTTGGCCCGGGCGATCTCGTTGGCCCGCAGCGCCTTCCTCAGCGTCCAGGGGTTGCTGGCTCCGCCGCGCACGGTCGGGTCGTTGGCGGTGATCAGGCACTCGACGCCCTCGACCACTCCGATGCCGGTGACCAGCGAGGCGCCGACGGTGTGGTCGCTGCCCCAGGCCGCCAGCGGGGACAGTTCCAGGAAGGGGGTGTCGGGGTCGAGCAGCAGCTCGATCCGCTCGCGGGCCAGGAGTCTGCCGCGCCCGCGGTGGCGGGCGACGTACTTCTCGCCGCCGCCGGCCAGGGCCTTGGCGTGCTCGGCCGCCAGTGCGTCCAGTTTCGCGAGCATCGCCTCGCGGTCGGCGGCGTACTCCGGCGCCGCGGTGTCCAGCGTCGAGCGCAGCACGGTCACAGCAGCTCCTCGGGTATGTCGATGCGGCGGGAGCGCAGCCACTCCCCCAGCGCCTTGCCCTGCGGGTCGAAGCGGGCCTGGGAGGCCACGCCCTCGCCGAGGATGCGGCCGATGACGAAGTTCAAAGCGCGCAGGCCGGGCAGCACATGCCTGGTGACGGGCAACTCGGCTGCCTCCGGAAGCAGCCGGCGCATCCGGTCGGCGGTGAGGGTGTGCGCCAGCCAGCGCCACGTCCGCTCGTCGCGCGCCCACACGCCGATGTTGGCGCTGCCGCCCTTGTCCCCGCTGCGAGCCCCGGCCACGGCGCCCAGCGGCGCCCGCCGGGTGGCGTCCAGGCTCTCCCTCGGCAGCGGCTCGGGCAGCGGCGGCTCGGCCACCGCCTCCAGGGGACGGGTGGCGCGGGGCGGCGGCAGTGGGATCCGCCGCCCGTCCGGCAGTACGGCCGTGTGCGGCACCTCGGCCGCGTCCAGGTACGCCGTCCCGAACACCCCGTACGGCGCCCCCTTGCCCGGCGGGGCGGTGACGTGGAAGCCGGGGTAGCTGCCGAGCGCCAGCTCGACGGCGGCGCCGCTGACGGCCCGCCCCACCCGGTCGGCGTCCGCGTCCCGCACCACGAGGCGGAGCAGGGCGCTCGCCTCCTCCTGTACGGGCGCGTCCGCGCGGTCGGTGCGGGCCAGGGTCCAGCGGACCTCCGCCGGGCGGCCGCCGGGCGCGGCGTCCAGCCGGTCCTCCATCTGCTCGCGCACCAGCGCCGCCTTGGCCTCCACGTCCAGACCGGTGAGGACGAAGACCACCTCGTTGCGGAAGCCGCCCAGGCGGGTCAGGCCCACCTTGAGCGCGGGCGGCGGCTCGCCGCGCACGCCCTCGATCCGCACCCGGTCCTCGCCGTCGGCCCGCAGCCGTACGGTGTCCAGCCGCGCCGTCACATCGGGCCCGGCGTAGCGCGCGCCGGCCGTCTCGTACAGGAGCTGGGCGGTGACGGTGCCGACGGTCACGGCACCGCCGGTGCCCGGGTGCTTGGTGATCACCGAGCTGCCGTCGCGGTGCAGTTCGGCCAGCGGGAAGCCGGGGCGGCGCACGTCGATCCCCTCGGAGGCGAAGAAGGCGTAGTTGCCGCCGGTGGCCTGGGTGCCGCACTCCAGCACGTGCCCGGCGACCACGGCGCCGGCAAGCGCGTCGCGGTCGCCGGGGTCGCCCGCGTCCCAGCCGAAGCGGGCGGCGGCGGCTCCGGTGACCAGCGCGGCGTCGGTGACCCGGCCGGTCACCACCACGTCGGCGTCCGCCTCCAGGCAGGCGGTGATGCCGGCCCCGCCCAGGTAGGCGTTGGCGGTGAGGACGCCCTCGCCCCAGCCGCCGCGGGCGGTCACGTCGTCGCCCTCGACGTGGGCCACCCTGGCCGGCAGGCCGAGTCCGGCGGCCAGCTCCCTGACCGCGCCGGCCAGGCCGGCCGGGTTGAGTCCGCCCGCGTTGACCACCAGCGGCACACCGCGTTCGACGGCGAGGCCGAGGGTGTCCTCCAACTGCCGCAGGAAGGTCCTGGCGTAGCCGAGGCCGGGGTCCCGCATCCGGTCCCGGCCCAGGATCAGCATGGTCAGCTCGGCCAGGTAGTCGCCGGTCAGGACGTCCAGCTCACCGCCGGTGAGCATCTCGCGCACCGCGTCGAAGCGGTCGCCGTAGAAGCCTGAGGCGTTCCCGATCCGCAGCACCCCTCCCCCGCCGCCGGGGGCGGGGGTCACCGCGCACCCCCGTCCCCGCGGCTGCGCGCCCCCGGCGCCCGCCCGGCGCCGGGCGGGCCCGCGAAGGCCTGGGCGACGGAGAGCCAGCGTTCGGCGGCGGCGCCGGTGGCGCGCAGGGCGGTGTCGTCGCGGTGGACGCGCCGGGTGACGAGCAGGCAGAAGTCCAGCGCGGGCCCGCCGACGCGCTGCGGCGCGTCCTCGGGGCCGTACGTCCACAGCTCGCCGGGGGCGCCTCCGGCCGCCGGGGGCGGGACGAGTTCGACGCGGAACGGCTCGGCGGGCGGCTCCAGTCCGTTCACCAGGTGGGCGAAGTCGCGGGTCCGCACGCCGAGTCGGGCGACATGGCGCAGACGGCCGGTCGGCTCGCGCCGCACGCCGAGGGCCCCGGCGATGTCCTCGCCGTGCGCCCATGTCTCCATCAGCCGGGCCGTGGCCATGCCGGCGGGGCTCATCGGCGGCCCGTACCAGGGGATGCGGTGCCTGCCCGGCCGTGCGGACAGCTCCCGGAGCGTGCCGGCGAGCGTCCGCCGCCCGGCGCGCCACAGTGCCAGCAGCGCGCCGGGCGGCAGCTCGGCGCCGCGGCGGGCACCGTCGTCGACGTAGGTGTCCACGGCGGCGGGGTCCGCGAACGCCGCCTCCGCCTCCCGCCGGAACGCCTCGGGATCGCGGGCGGCGAGCAGGGCGCGCTCGTCGGTCCAGGCCAGGTGGGCGATCTGGTGGGCGACGGTCCAGCCGGGCGCCGCGGTGGCGGCCGTCCACCGCCCGCCGGTCTCCTCCGCCAGGGGCGCGACGAGCGCGTCCAGTTCCTCGCCCTCGCGCCGCAGGTCCTCCAGCACCTCGTCCGCAGCCGTGCCCGGCATGCGCCCTCCCTCACCTCGGCCGTGCGGGCTCTCCGTCCGGCGAGCGTGGCAGGGACGGAGGAAACAATCAAGCACGCATGCATGATTTTCTGCGGTCCCGGTTGTTTCCTCCGTCGGCATCGGACGAGGCGAAGCGGCGGACCGGGGAACAGATCACCCGGCACCGGGGTTGCGCAGGGAGCGGCCCCGGCCCCCGGCCGGGCCGGCAGGGGGCGGCCGCCGGTCGCCCCGACCGACGGACACTGAAGGGCGAACGATGAAGATCGGCATCATCGGCGCGGGCAACATCGGCGGCAATCTGACCAGGCGGCTGACCGCACTCGGCCACGACGTGTCGGTGGCGAACTCACGCGGACCGCACACCCTCACCGCACTGGCCGAGGAGACCGGGGCCACCCCCGTCGCCGCATCCGAGGCGGCGCGCGGCGCGGAGGTCGTGGTGGTCACCGTCCCGCTGAAGGCCGTGCCCGACCTGCCCTCCGGGCTGCTCGACGGAGCCGCCCCCGGGGTGGCCGTCATCGACACGGGCAACTACTACCCGCGGCAGCGCGACGGCCGGATCGACGCCATCGAGGACGAGGGGCTGACCGAGAGCCGCTGGACCGAGCGGCAGATCGGCCACCCGGTGGTCAAGGCGTTCAACGGCACCTACGCCCAGGACATCGTCGACAGGCCGCGACCCGCGGGCGACCCGGAGCGCATGGCCCTGCCGGTGGCCGGGGACGACGAGGACGCCAAGCGCCGAGTGCGGGACCTCATCGAGGAGATGGGCTTCGACACCGTCGACGCGGGCGGTGTCGACGACTCCTGGCGCCAGCAGCCCGGCACGCCCGTGTACGGGCTGCGGGCCGGCGCCGGGGAGGTCGCCGCCGCGCTGGCCGAGGCGTCCCCGGAGCGTCCGGCAGACTTCCGCGCCTGACGCCGGGCCGGGCGTCCCGCGCCGGGCATCCCGCGCCGGGCGCCCTCAGCCCTCCCCGGAGGCAGGGGTGCCGGAGGCGGGCGTGCTGGAGGCGGGGTCGCTGGAGGCCGGGCGCCCGCCGGCCGTCCCGCCTCCCCCCTCCTTCGCACCGGCCGGCTTCCTTCCCGGCTTCCGTCTCCCCGGTTTCTCCGGCTTTGCCGGTTTCCCCGGTTTTCCCGGCTCCTCGCGCTGCGGGCCGTTCGCCGCCATGCCCGCCGCCGTCGGCATGAAGTCGCTGAGCAGTTCGTGGGTCTCGCGCACCAGGGGCCTCAGCAGCCGGAACCGGGTGAGGGATATCGCGCGGGCGACGATCGGCGCCACGCGCTCGGCCAGGCGGCGGCTGTTCGCCGAGCCCTCGGAGCGGTCGTAGACCCAGAACAGGACCAGGCCCATCTGCTGGAGCCAGAGCAACCGGGGCAACTGCTCGGCGAGTTCGGGGGCGTAGGCGGTGTCCGCCCCCGCCAGGACCCTGCGGTGGACCTCGATCGCCGCCTCCCTCGGCCCCTCGGACTCGGCGGAGAAGGGGCTGAGCGGACTGTCGGGATCGGCGGCGTTCTTGAAGAACTGGGCCGCGAACTCGTGGTAGGGCTCGGCGATGTCCAGCCAGGCGAGGAGGACCCCGCGGATGCGTGCCGCGAGGTCCCTCTCGCCGTCCAGGACGGCTTCGGCGGCCGCCTGGTGCTGCTCGGCGATCCGGTCGTAGAAGCCCTGGATCAGGTGCTCCTTGCTCCCGAAGTAGTAGTACGCGTTGCCGACGGAGACCCCGGCCTCCTGGGCAATGGCGCGCATCGTCGTGCGGTCGTAGCCGCGCTCGCGGAACAGGCGCAGGGCGGTCTCCAGGATGAGGGCCCGCGTCTGCTCGCTCCTGGGCCGTCTGGCCGGTCCGGCGGCCTTCCCCGGTCCGCCCCGCTCCCCGCCTCCGGGGGCCGCGGGAGGCTCGCAGGAGCCGGCCGCGGCGTCCTCGTGCACGGATTTCGGTGCTGCTTCCACACGGATGAGCCTAATCGGGCGCCGGGCAGCTCCCCCCGCAGGCCGGGGGGAGGGAGGAGCGCGGGGCCTGGCCGGTGAAGGTCCAGCCCGTGCCTGGGGCGTAACTCCAGCCGTCGTCCGTGCGGTAGGCCCGCCCGCCCCAGTCGCCGCTCCCGTCCGGCCTGCGCGCCGCCCGCCGGTACTTCGCCGCGGCGAGCACCGCCGCGCGCGCCAGCGGCGCGCCCGCCGGGGTGCTGAGCCGGTGGGCCGTGGGCCGGTACTCGGCCAGGGCCCACAGGCACACGATCCAGGCGGTCGGTCCCCGGTAGACCTGCCCGCCGTCTCCCACGACCGTGATCTCCTCCAGGGTCCGGCCGTGGTCGAGTCCGGGCAGTCTGCGCCGCGCCTCCGGCGAGCCGGCGGGCACCAGGTCGAGAGGGACGAGCCGGCGCTGCCGCGCCAGCCAGTCGCGGATGTGCCGGCACAGCGGGCAGTCCGCGTCGTAGAGCACCGTCAGCCGGCGGACCGGGACGCGCACGGCGCCCCGGTCTCCGGCGGCCGTCCCCGTCACGCCCGTCACGCCCCGGCGGCCGGAGCGGTCCAGCCCTGCGGGGGCACCGGAGGCGTCTGCTCGCGCTCCATCGCGCTCCGCCGCCGGATCCGGTTGAGGACGTAGACGTTCCCCAGGTGCAGCACACCGAGGACCAGCAGCACCACGCCGAGCTGCTTCGACAGCGCCTCGAACACCCCCCTGGTGTCGTCCACCGGGGCCCCGACCCTCAGATACAGGGCGACGAAGCCGAGGTTGACGAGGTAGAACCCGACCACCAGCAGGTGGTTCACGGCGTCCGCGAGCTTCTCGTTCCCGCGCAGGACGTCCTCGAGGAAGATCTGCCCGTTCCTGCTGAGCGTGCGCGCCACCCAGACCGTCAGAGCGACGCTGACGGCCAGGTAGACGACGTACGTGACCACAGTGAGGTCCATGCCCCCACCCTTCGTGAAGCGCTCTTTGAACGTGTTCAAAAAGCTGTTGCACCGGACTGTAGACCTGTTTTTGAACACGTTCAAGTCGCTTGCGCGGCAAGGGGGATGGGGCAGGAGGCGTACGGTCGGCGGGCGGCGCGCACCGGCCGGCCCGAGCGCCTGACGCGCCGGGTGGGGCGGGTGCGTCATCGTGAACGGCGGCACCTCCGCACGGCCGCGCACCGGCGCGGCGCGGACGGCGCCCCACTCCGGACCCACCGAAGGAGAAGACCCCGTGAAGAGGATCGCCGCCCGGATCTGGCACCGCATCGGCGGCCGGCTGCAGTGGCGCCTGCTGTGGCTGGCCAACCCGAAGTTCATGGTGGGCGTCACCGGCGTCGTGCGCGACGAGGACGGCGCCGTGCTCCTCCTCAGACACCGCATGTGGCGCCAGGACCGCCCCTGGGGCCTGCCGACGGGGTACGCGAAGAAGGGCGAGACCTTCCAGGAGACGGTAGTCCGCGAGGTGCGCGAGGAGACCGGGCTCGAGGTGCGCGTCGGCGAACTCGTCCGCCTCACCAGCGGGTACCGGCTGCGGGCGGAGGTAGCCTACGAGGCCCGGCTCACCGGCGGCACCCTCCGGGTCGCCCCCCTCGAGATCCTGGAGGCGAGGTGGTTCGCGCCCGGCGACCTGCCCGAGGGGCTGCAGGAGTCGCACCGGCCTCTGATCGAGCGCGGGGCCGGCCCGGGCCGGGACGCGTAGCCGGAACGCGTAGCCGGATTGCGGGGCCGGGACGCGTAGCCGGGGTGCGGGGCCGCCCGCGGCGGTACACGATGGGAGACGTGACCGACGAGACGCCGCCGCAGCCACCGATCATCGTCTGGGGCGTGACACACGGGGACCGGCCGTTCCGCACCGTCCAGGTCAGAGGGGAGCCGGTGGGCCTCGCCCATGACCTCACCGACGTGGTCCGGCTGGCGTACGACGCGGGTCTGAGTCCGGTGGACCTGGACGACCCGGCCACCGTGCGCTGGGTGGGCGGGGACAAGTACACCTGGGCCTGAGCCGCCGCCCGCCGCCGGACTGCCGGATTCCGGCGCCGCCTCACACGTCGTGCCCCCGGGCGGCCAGCCACCGGTGGACCGCGGCCTTGTCGGCGACGCTGACGGGGGCGGGGCCCTGCCTGGAAGGCCCCTCGTCCCGGTTGAACCCGGTGTCGGTGACCCGGGCCGTCACCCAGTCGGCCAGTTCCCTGGCGGCGTCGGAGGACAGGCGGCCCTGCTCCCACTCCCGCCGGGCCCGCTCGGCCGCGTCCGCGTCGTGGTGGGCGGCTTCCTCCAGCCAGACCGGTACCAGGCGCCGGACTGCCTGTTCGTCCACCGGGTCTGTGGGGGGTGTGCTCGGTGAATCGCTCATGCTTCGACGTGTGACCGGCCGGGCCGGATGCCATGCCGGATTCCCCCCTCCATGCCCCGGCAGGGTCAGCGCGGGGCCGGCGGAGACCCCGCGGAGAACCGGCGTGGAGGTTGCGTGGAGGCCGTCTGGAGGCGGTGGGAAGTCAGCGGGGAAGGGTCTCGGCGCCGCCGCCCGGGCTCGTCCCCGGCGCCCGCCACCGCACGGTCCGAGCCACCGCCGCCCTCCGGCCGGCGAAGCGGTCCAGCAGCCACACGGTGCCGTTCAGGCCCCAGGTGAGCAGGGCCAGGGCGGCTATGGGCGCGACCACCAGGCCGAGGATGAGAACGACGGTTTCCGTCACGGTGCCTCCTGAAACAACCGAACCGGGCTGTCACGACCGGTGCCCCGTACGGAGAAGAACACTCCTGCCCGCTCGCGGCCCCCTCGACCGGGCCTCGCGGCCCGGCCGCGGCCCGCCCTCCGCCCCGCGGTACGCCGCCGGGCCCGTGGCGCCCGCCCGCGTCCGGACGGCCTTGTGTCCGGCCCCTCATGTGATGGGGCCGGACACAAGGCCGGTGGGCTGTCATCCGGGCTGGTCGCTGTCCTTCAGCGAGCCCCAGCCGTGCCAGCGGTCGATCTCGATCCAGGCGCTGACGCGACGGCGGTCCCGTCGCGGATACGGCTCGCCGAGGTAGTGGCGGGCCAGCCGGTCGATGTCGGCCAGCTCCGGGTCGTCGCGGATCTCGGCGACGCGGCCGATGAGGCTGACGTGGGTGTACCAGTTGCCCTCGTCGAGCACGGTGAGGGTGACCCGGGGGTCGTTGCGCACGTGCTGCAGCCGTTTGCGGGCCTCGTCCATGTTCACCAGCACCCGGCCGTCGTCCCACAGGTACCAGGTGGCGGTGGACACCGGCTGGCCGTCCGGCCGCAGGGTCGTGATGACGGCCGGATTGGCCTTCTCGAGCATGGTCACGGCCGCTTCGGGAAGCGGTGGCTTCGACATGGGTGGCCCTCCTCGGCACGTCGCTGTACGTCGCTGTACGCCGTCCGACCGGCATGGTTCCGCCCAGCATCACACACCGCCGGCGCCGATCGCGGGAGCGCTCACGGGTGCGGGCGGCGGTGGCGCGCCGCCGCCCGCGGGAGGCCTCAGGCGTGCGCGGCGCGCGTGCGTATCCGGCGCAGAACGGCGCTGAACACCCAGGCGTTGACCACGGCGGCCAGAGAGACCAGGCCCAGCAGGAGCGCCGCCCCGACGGGACCGTCGGGCAGCGGCACGGCGAGGGCGAGCAGGCTGGTGGGGGCGGTGGCCGCCACGGGCCACACCCCCGCCATCGAGGCGTCCTCGTGCGGGAGGACCGCCGCGTCCAGCACGACCCACAGCACCAGTGCCGCGCACACCGCCAGGTAGATCCGGGCGGGCCAGTTGTCCGCGACGCCTCCGGCGCGCAGCGGAAGCCGCCCCCTGCCGTTCCCTTCACCGTTGCCGTCCCTGTCCCCGTTGCCCCGCGTACCGTCGTGCACGGCCATCTCGCTCACCCGTCCCTTTCTTCCCGTTCGTCGTCCGCTGCCAGTCGTGCCGCGCGTTCCACGGGGGTTCGCGGCGCTCGCCGGCCGGACGTGCCGCACGCACCGTCCCTCCCGGGGGTGTGGGCTCCGGGGGGCCGCGCCGGCCTGTGACTCCAGGATCGCGCCGGGGAACCCGCGAACTCCTCGGCCACCGGCAGGAACCTCCCCTCCACCTCTGGGTAGAGGGGTCTCATACCGGCGGTCGGCGGTCGGCGGTCGGCGGTCGGCGGTCGGCGGGCACCGCGGGTACTGCGGGCGGCCTTCGCCCGGCCGGGGACGGGCCGGCGGGGGCGTCTACCGCGTGGAGGTGGTGCGCGGCCTGATCAGCCCGGTGTCGTAGGCCAGGATGGTCGCCTGGACCCGGTCGCGCAGCCCCAACTTGCCGAACAGCGCGTTCACATGGGTCTTGACCGTCCCCGTGGAGACGCCCAGGCGCTCGCCGATCTCGGCGTTGGTCAGTCCCGAGGCGACCAGGAGCAGCACCTCCCGTTCGCGTGGCGTGAGCCGCTCCAGCGCCTCGCCGGCCTCGGGGCGGACCGGCCCGCCCTGCGCGAAGGCTGCGATGAGGCGGCCGGTCACCGCCGGTGCCAGGATGCCGTCGCCGGAGGCGACGACGCGGACGGCGGCCAGGAGGTCGTCGGCCCGGGCGTCCTTGAGCAGGAACCCGGAGGCCCCGGCGCACAGGGCCTCGAAGACGTAGGAGTCGAGGTCGAAGGTGGTGAGCACCAGGACACGGGCCCCGCTCGGGCCGCCCGCGATCAGCCGGGTGGCCGTCAGACCGTCCATGCCGGGCATCCGGATGTCCATCAGCACCACGTCGGGGCCGAGTTCCGCCGTCAGCTCCACGGCCGTGGCGCCGTCACCGGCCTCGCCGACCACCGACAGATCCGGTTCGGCGTCGACGATCGCGGCGAATCCCGCGCGGACGACGGCCTGGTCGTCGACGACCAGCACACGAACGGCGATGGGTCCACCCCCTGCCCCGGGCCGGAGGACGCTCCGGCCGACCGGGCGCCATCGTCCCATGCGCGCGGGGCCGTCCGCTCCCGTCCGCTCCGGTCCGGCCACGGTGGGCGGGATAGTCTGGACGGCGCTCCTCCGCCGCCGCCGGCGCGGCGGAGACCGGGGACGGGCACGGGGATCGGGGGCAGGGTGGGCGGCGTACGGCACCGGCGGCGCGTACGGCGCGCCGTCTCGGCGGTGGCCGGGACGTGGACGGCCCGCGCCTATCTCGCGCTGTGCGGCGCACTGCTGTTGTGGGTGTCGGCGGACGCCTTCCTCGTGAGCCACGAGGACGCCTCCATGGCGGGGGTCGTCCCCGTGCTGGCCACCGCTCCGCTGAGCATGCTGCTCCTGGTCGCGCCCGGGGAGGGGATCCTCACCTATCTGTCGATCGTCGTCGTGAGCGCCCTGGCGAACGCCGCCCTGATCAACTGGTGCGTACGCGCGCTGGGGCGGGGCGGGCGGAGCACCGGCGACGCCCGATAACCCGACGCCCCGCCCGCGGCGTCTCGCTCAGGGGCCCACCGCCGCCCGCGGCGGCGCGGGGGCGCCTTCCCGCGCCGGGGTCCTCGCGGCCGGCGCCCGGGCGGTCCGGTCGCCGGGTTCGTGGAGGGTGGCGAGCAGTTCACGCATGGCGGCCAGCGCAGCCCGTGCCTCGGCCGCCACGTCATCCAGCCGTCCCTCCTCGGCGCTGCGCACCACCCGGCCCGCCCGCTCCAGGACGGTCCCGCGCAGCCCTTCGGCGACGTGCTGCCGCTGGGCGCGCACCGCCTCCGCCGCCTGCCGTACGGCCTCCTGGACCGCCGCCCGTTCACGGGCGGCGGTACGGGCGCCGCGGGCGCGCGCGGCCGCGCCCGCCCGCCCCACCGCCGCCCACACCGGCACCCGGGCGGCG
>NZ_JBKJFM010000108.1:0-21976 GCF_046614825.1 Streptomyces nanhaiensis | reverse complement strand
CCCGCTCGCGGTCCGCACGGCCCCACGCGGGCGGTGGGAGCGGCTGACGGAGTCGGGCCTGCCGGTGGTGCGCGACGCCGGCTTCACCGGGATCGCCCCGGGCTCGGCCACGGTCGTGGCCGAGCACCCGGCGCTCCCGGCGCGTCCGGTCCGTCCGGCGCCGCGCGGCTGACGGCCGGGGCCGGGGCCGGGGGTTCTACCGCCCGCCCTCGGGGGCCGTCCCTCCCCCGGTGCCCTCGGCCCCCCTGCCGCCCTCGGCGCCCTCGGTGCCTTCCGCGTCCTCGCCGTCCCGCTTCCCCGCGCCCCACTCCCGTGTCCTGCGCTCGCGCTCCATCCGCCGCCGCAGCGCGGCGGGCGGGCCGGTGAGTTCGGGGAAGTCCGTCCGCATCGCGCGGACGAGCGAGTACATCATCAGGAACGCCAGGACGAAGAACGGCAGGCCGAGCACCGTGATCACCTCGGCGAGCGCGTCCAGGCCGCTCTTGCCGGTCGCCGCGATCAGCGTCCCCGCGACCACGCCCTCGGTGATCGCCCAGAACACCCGCTGCCGCGTCGGCCCGCCCTCCTCGCGCTGCCCGGCGCTGAGCATGTCCACCACCAGGGACGCCGAGTCCGAGGATGTGGTGAAGAAGATGACCACGATCAGCACCGAGAGGGCCGAGGCGAGCGTGGTGAGCGGGTAGTTCTCCAGGAAGGTGAAGAGCGCGCCGGGGATGTCGCCCTGCTCCACAACCTCCCGCACCAGCCCGCCCGCACCGTTCAGCTCGATGTCGATGGCGGACATCCCGAAGACGCTGAACCAGACGATGGTGAAGGCCGTGGGCAGCGCGAGGACGCCGAGGACGAACTCCCGGATCGTGCGGCCCTTGGAGATGCGGGCGATGAAGATGCCCACGAACGGCGACCAGGTGATCGTCCAGGCCCAGTAGAACACCGTCCAGGTGCCCTGCCAGCCGGTGTCGGCGAAGGTGTCGTTCCAGAAGGCCAGCGACACCAGCGAGGACAGGTAGACGCCGACGTTCTCGATGATCCCCTTGGCAAGGAACAGCGTCGCCCCGGTGGCGAAGACGAAGAGCATCAGCCCGACGGCCATGACGATGTTGATGTTCGACAGCCGCCTGATGCCCTTGTCCAGGCCGTAGACCACCGAGGTGGTGGCGATGGCGGTGATCACGGTGATCAGCAGCACCTGGACCAGCGAGTTCTCCGGCAGGCCGAACAGCCGCGCCAGTCCGCTGTTGATCTGCATCGTCCCCAGTCCGATGGAGACCGCGACGCCGAAGAGCGTGCCCATCACCGCCGCGATGTCCACGATCCGGCCCGTGGTGCCGTACACCCGGTTCCCCAGCAGGGGGTACAGGACCGAGCTGACCCGGAACGGCATCCCGCGCACGTAGACGAAGTAGGCGAACGTCAGCGACGGCAGGCAGAAGATCGACCAGGTGTGCAGCCCGAAGTGGTACAGCGAGTAGGCCATCGCCATCCGGGCGGCCTCGGTGCTCTGCGGCTCGACGTCCTGCTGGGGCGGCTCGGCGAAGTGGCTGATCGGCTCGGCCACGCCCCAGAACATCAGGATCGTGCCGATCCCGGCGGCGAACAGCATCGCGAACCAGGTCCGCGTGCTGTACTCCGGGCGGTCGTCCTGGGCGCCCAGGCGGATGTGGCCGTAGCGGCTGACGGCGATCCAGAGCAGGTAGACCAGGAAGGTCGTCACGCCCAGGATGTAGAACCAGCCCAGGTTGGTGAGCAGCCAGTCCGAGGCCGTGGCGAAGATCCGGTCCACCTGCTCCGTCAGCGAGATCGCCGCCACCACGAACAGCACGGTGAGCCCGGCGGAGGTGAAGAAGATGACCGGATCGGTACGGAGCCCCAGTAGGCGCTGCAGCTTTTCCAGCATGTACCTCTCCCTGGAGGACTGATCCGATTTTCGTCGTTCCCCGGCCCGATACGGGCGCGACACACGGGCGGCGGCCGCGAACGGACCGGTGCGGGGCCCCGGCGAAAGCTCAGGTGAAGCTCTGAACTCCACCGCGCGGGATTGGTGATCCCTCTGCCCGGAGATGACAACCCCACACGGGGAGGAGCCGTCGAGGGGGGCGGGCGTGGCACGACTGGGTACGGGGATCGGCTGGCGGCCGGGGATCGCGGAAGCGATCGAGTCACTGCCGGACGTCGGCTGGGTGGAGGTGGTCGCGGAGAACGTCTGCCCCGACCACCTGCCGCCGGCGCTGGTACGGCTGCGCGAGCGCGGCACGACCGTGGTGCCGCACGGGGTGGGGCTCGGGCTCGGGGGCGCGCAGCGGCCCGACCCCGCCCGGCTGGCGGCGCTGGCGCGCCGGGCCGGGGTGCTGGAGGCGCCGCTGGTCACCGAGCACATCGCGTTCGTACGGGCCGGGGGGCCGGGGACCGGGGCGCGGGCGATGGAGGCCGGGCACCTGCTGCCGGTGCCGCGCACCCGCGACGCGCTGGAGGTGCTCTGCGAGAACGTGATGATCGCCCAGGACGCGCTGCCCGTGCCGCTGGCGCTGGAGAACATCGCGGCCCTGCTCCCCTGGCCGGGCGAGGAGCTGAGCGAGGCGGAGTTCCTGACCGAGCTGGTGGACCGCACCGGCGTCGGCCTGCTGATCGACGTCGCCAACCTCCACACCAACCGCGTCAACCGCGGCGAGGACCCGCTGGCCGTCCTGGACGGCCTGCCGCTGGACGCGCTGGCCTACGTGCACGTGGCGGGCGGCGTGGAGCGCGACGGGGTGTGGTACGACAGCCACGCCCACCCGGTGCCGGAGCCGGTGCTGGAGCTGCTGGCCGAGCTGTGCGCGCGCACCGATCCGCCGGGCGTGCTGCTGGAACGCGACGACGACTTCCCTCCGAAGGAGGAGCTGGCAGCCGAACTGGCGGCCGTACGGGGCGTGTTCGAGGGGACGGCGCGGGGCGCGGGAGGCGCCCGTGTCTGACACCGGTCCCGGCGCCCGTCCTGTCACCGATCCCGGCTACGGCCCTGACACCGATCCCGGCACCGGCTCCGGCTCCGGCACCGACGCGGCCCGCCGCCGCCTCGCCGCCGCCCAGGCCTCCCTGCTGGGCGCACTGGTCGCGGACGGCCCCGCACCCGCCGGCTTCGACCCCGAGCGGCTGGAGGTCCAGCGCCGGGCGCTGGTCGCCAAGCGGGCCTCCGTCATAGCCGGTATCGCACCCGAACTGCCGGACATCCTGGGCGATCAATACCGTCCGGCGTTCGCCGCCTACGCCCGCGGCCGCCCCATGACCGGCGGGTACCGCCCGGACGCCATGCGCTTCGTCGCACACCTGCTGGAGTCCGACTCCACCCTGTCCCGGTACCAGCGCCGCCGCCTGCGCCGCTGGTACCGCGAACGCTCCGGCCGGGCCCCTCGGGGGTGGGGCCCGGCCGGTCTCCTCCCCCGCCTCCTGCGGCGGTCTGCGCCCGGCGGAATGTAGGCGGGTGGGGTGCCATGTCCTTGTTTGCGCTCATCTCGTACGCGATCCTCGCCGTCTCCCTCGCCCATGTGCTGCTCCGGGCCCTCCTGGCGAGCCGAAGGACGCCGCGCCCGCCGTCCGAGCAGCCGCCGCCCGACCTGTACGAGACGGCCTTCCTCGCGGGCGGCCCCGGCCGGGTGGCCGACACCGCCGTCTGCGCGATGTACCACGACGGCCGCGCGGGACTGGACGATCGCGGCCGCCTGTACGTACTGCGCCCCGACGACGCCCACGGCCCGGTGGAGCGGGAACTGGCGGAACTGTGCGGCCCCGGCGAGGGACTGCGGCTCCGGGAGCTGCGCCCGGCCCTTACGCGCTCCGCGCCCGTGCAGGCGTACGGTGAGGCGCTCGCACGGCGCGGCCTGCTGTACCGGCCCGAGGACCACCGTTGGTGGCGCCGCGCGTGCTGGGCCCACTTCGCCGTCTGCGCCGTCGTCTGCGCCGCGGCCCTCGTGGCCGCGGCGGCCGCTTCCGACCCCGCGGACCACGCGCGGGATTACGCGGCGGACGTGGCCCCGGTGCTGGTGCCGGCCGCCCTGTCCGCTCTCGTCTGCCTCTTCCTGCTTCCCGAGCGCGACTGGAACAGCGCGGCGGGCCGCCGCCTGCTGCGCGACGGATCCGCTCGGTGGGCCGAGCACGGCCGGGTGGGCGCGGTGGCCGTCCAGGGTCCGAGGGCCATGGTGGGCAGCGGGGACGAGTTGCTGCTGCGCGCCGAGCTGCGCTGGGCGGCGGCGGGCGCCACCGGCCTCGCGTGGGCGGCCGGTGACGTCGGGTGGTGCAGCGGGGGCTCCGGCGGGCCCTCGGGGGGATTCCGGCACGGCCACCTCGGCGGCTGCGGGGGTGGCGGAGGGTGCGGAGGCGGTGGCGGCTGCGGGGGCGGCGACTGACGGCGGGACGCTCTCAGACGTCCCGCCGTCCCGGAAGCCGGACGCACCCCCGTGGCACTCCGCTCGGATCGCCGGTCGGCGTTACCTCGCCGCAAGCGCCGTGAACGCCGCCCACTCGTCCCGGCCGATCCGGAGTATGGGCCCGCCGCCCGCAGCCTTGGAGTCCCGTACGTACACGGCATCCGGCCCGGCGGCCACCTCGACGCAGTCCCCGCCGTCCGATCCGCTGTGGCTGCTCTTGAACCAGTGCAGCTCGCCCGCGTTGTCGGTCACCTGTTCCACGCTCATGTCTCTCCCACCAGCCGCTCGATGAGTCGTGCAGACTCCTCGACGTTCAGGGCCTGCGATCGCAGCTTGCCATAACGCAGGGAGAAGGCTCTGACCTCGGAGACATCCGATACGACGCATCCGACACCCTGGGACTCGAAGTAGCCGATGTCGCGGTGCTCCTTCGTCTCCAGGACCACGAACGGACCGTTCTTCCCCGGGTGGAATCCGCGCCCGGCGGGCATGACCTGCACCTCGACGTTCCGCAGCGCGTTGACCTCCAACAGACGCCGCCACTGCTCGCGCATGACCTCCGGGCCGCCCACGGGATCGCGCAGCGCCTCCTCGCCGATGATGAACGACAGCTCCGCCATCGGTACGCGCGTCAGCAGCTTCTGGCGGCTGAGCCTGGCCTCGGTGTGCTGGTCGATGGTCTCCTCGCTCAGCGGCGGGCAGTGCCCGCCGAAGACCGCCCGCGCGTAGCCCTCCGTCTGCAGCAGGCCCGGCACCAGCAGCGGGTCGTAGGAGAAGCGGCTCAGTGCCTCCGACTCGAGGAGCGCGAAGTTGCGGAAGAAGCGCGGCAGTTTGGCCCGTTCCACGTCGTCCTGGAGGACTTCCAGGACGCCCCGCGCCCCCAGCGCGCGGTCCGCCGCGATCGTGAACGCGGCCTTCGCCGGCCGCCGCCCCTGCTCGACCGAGGCGACCTGCTCCAGCGAGTAGCCGATGGCGTCCCCGAGCTTCTGCTGACTCAACCCGGCCTGCCTGCGGAGGTGTTGCAGCAGCCTGCCGTACGCCGACCACACTCCCGGCGGGTCGCCGCTGTCCTCCTTCACCCGTACCGCACGCCCGTTCCGCGTGTCCCTCACCGCCCTCACACCCCTTCGTCCCCGGGTCCGTCCCGCTCGTCCGAGCCCCCGGCGGCTTCCGCCGTCCGTCACCGCCGGGGCCATGTCCAACGCGGCCCACGCAGGCCTGGGTACGGCCCGGGACCCGTACAACGCCCGTACAAGGCACGGTTGTACGGGTCGCCGGTGGCCGGCGCAGGCCCGGCCACCGGCGGTGCGTGCGGTCAGCGGACCCGCTCGACCGTCCGGTCGTCGGTGCGGGTGAGGTAGTCGTCCGGTTCGAGGCCCATGGCCTTGCGCCGGGGCGAGGCCCAGTACACGGCGTTGCGTTCCGCGAACGTCCCGGGGCCGTCGTAGGAGATCAGCCAGACGAACCGGTTGCGTTCCCTGTCCACCCAGGCTCCGTCGACCGTGAAGCCAAGTGCCAGGCGCAGCGGGACGATCTCCTCGCGCCACCGTTCCAACCACTCGTCCAGCATTCCGTCCCGGACGGTGTACGTGCGCAGTTGCGTGGTCTTCGCCAAGGCGGGCGTCCTCTCCGGTCGAGGGCCGCGGCCCGCATGTTCGGGGGCGGCCCGGTATCGCGGACTCGCGCCATCGTCCGCCGTACGCCGCCTTCCGCTTCGCGGGATCGGAAGGAAGGGGGCAGGGCACATATGTCCAGGCGATCACCCCTCCGGGGGCACTGGGAGGCAACCGCCCAGCGTGGGGCCGTCCGTTCCCCCGACACCGATGGCAGAGCACCGTCTTGGCCGGAAAACGCCTGAGTCGCCCGATCGGCTCAGGGAAAGGATGCGCTCGTCACTCAAGGCGACAAGGGAGTTGCGTGGGGTTCATGTCGAGGCGAAGGAAGCCGCCCAAAGAGAAGCTCGATGCCTGCGACCAAAGACTCGGCGATCTCGGCAAGGGGGTCGACCGGGTCAGTCAGGAACTCGCGGAGATCCGCACCGCACTCACCGAGGCGGCGGAGAAGTCGCAGCCGCAGGCACTGAGCGGAGAGCTCCACAGACTCCGGAGAACCGCCTCCGACGGGATCAGGATCCTCCAGGAGGAGAACCACGTTCAGCTACGGCGGCAGGAGGAGATCCTCAGCCGCCTGGGCGAACTGCGCCTGGAGATCACCGGCGGCCGTACCGGGGCACACCCGCCGCCCGTCCCAGTCCTCCCCAAAGCTGGTGAGCCGGACAAGGCCGGTGAGGCCGAAGGCGAAGCAGAGGAGACGGACGGGGCCCCGCCATCGGATCCGCTGAGTGAAGCCCCCGGTACGCAGGACAGCCGACGACAGGAGGAGTGCGCAGTGCAGGAGCAGGACGGCGAGCGGCCGGAGAGCGTGGACGGCGTACCGGAGTCCCCGAGCGGAGCGGCTTCCTCCCGGGAGGCCGAGGAGACGCCGGAAGAGCGCGTGAGAAAGGTGAAGAAGGCCGCAGAACAGACCCTCCGGAACCGTTCCGAGGGCTCCCGCGGCCACACCGACCGCACTGCGGCGTCCCCGGCAGCGGACGACCGGCGGCTCCACGGCGTCCACGCGGGCGGTGGAGACGGGCAGCGACCGGGATGGCAGGACAGCGGCCAGGCGGCGCCGCGCGACCCGCTGGCCGAGCACGCGGAACTGCTGCTGAACGCCGCCGGGGTGTCGCGCGCCGAACTGGTCTGCCACCGCGACACCTGGGAGTTCCTGCTCGTACAGGCCGCGCGGCACCCGCGCTTCCGCGTTCCCGGGACGGTCGAGGAGGACGCCGAACACGGCCTGGTGTGGACGCACCTGTCCGGGCCCTCCCTCATCGCCACCCTGATCAGCCTCTGGAAGACCCGCGAGAAGGCGAGCGAGGAGGTGGACGCGGACTGGGCGATGGCCACCGTGCTCTACGACCGCATCCGCGACCGGCTGACCGAGGCCGGGCCCGGCGACGGACGCCGTACCGTCCGCATCGTGCTGGACGACGGGGACGGGCCGGAGGAGACGGCGGCGGCCGCCGAGGCCTCCGCCGGGGAGGAGCCGGAGGCCGCGTAACCCCGCCCGCTCACACCGCTGTGGCCCGGACGGCGTCCGGGCCACAGCGGTGCGGGACCGGGCTCAGCGCCCGGCCGCGAGCGCGACGAAAGCGGCCCATCCGTCGCGGCCGATCCGCAGTACGGGACCGCCGGCCGTCTTGGAGTCCCGCACGTACACGGCCTCCGGCCCGGCGGCCACCTCCACGCAGTCCCCGCCGCTCGTTCCGCTGTAGCTGCTCTTGAACCAGATGCGTCCGTCAGGCTGGTCGGTGGTCATAGCTCCCCTGCCACGCGCTCGATGAGACGTGCGGACTCCTCGGTGCTGAGGGCCTGCGTCCGCAGCATGCCATACCGCATCCAGAACTCGCTGACCTCGCGGCGGTCACTCCGAACGCTCACCACGTCCTGCGCCTCGACGTAGACGTACTGGCCGTGGCCGTGCGTCTCCAGCAGCACCATGGGACCGTTGAGCCCGCTGTGGGCGCCTCGTTCCGTGGGCATGACCTGGATCTCGACGTTGCGCATCCTGGAGCACTCCAGCAGCTTCTCCAACTGCTCCCTCATCACCTCCCTGCCGCCGACGACGCGGCGCAACGCCGACTCCTCCACGATGAACACGAAGACGATCGCCGGACTCCTCCGAGTCAGCAGCGCCTGCCGGGCGAGCCGGGCGACCACTCGCTGTTCGACGACCTCCTCGGCCAAGGGCGGGAAGTGGGAGTCGAGGAGCGCATGGGCGTACCTCTCCGTCTGGAGCAGCCCCGGCACGAGCAGTGGGTCGTAGGAGAAGCGGCTGATCGCCTCCAGCTCCAGTGCCGCCACGTCCTGGAAGAACGCGGGCAACTGGGCTCGGTCCACGTCCTCCTGGAGGGTGTCCAGCGCACCGCCGGCCTTCAGCACCCGCTCCGCCGCGCCGGTGAACGCGGCCTTCGCCGGCCGCCGCCCCTGCTCGACCGAGGCGACCTGCTCCAGCGAGTAGCCGATGGCGTCAGCCAGGGACTGCTGGGTGAGGCCTTCGCGTTCGCGGAAGAAGCGGACGAGCTTGCCGTAGGCGCTCCACGCGCCGGGCCGGTCCCCGCCGCCGTCTCCGGCGGGCCTGGCACGCTCGTTGCTCCTGCCCATCGTTGTTCCCCCTGGTCCGTCGTGGGTGCACCTCCATGGCGAACCGCGCCGATGCCGGGCAGGTCACGGGCGACGGCCGTACAGCCGCCGTACAAGGGGTTCGCGCAGGGGCGTGTACGGCGGTCCGACCTGGCCGTACGCCCTTGTGTGACAGGACGGTTACGGCATGCGACACCAGAGTTCCGCCGCCGGGCGGCCCACCACACGCCCCACCGACCACCCAGCCGACCGCCCCGCCGGGCAGGCCGCCGAACAGGACACCGGCGCACCGCGGTTCACCACCCGCCTCAGCGGCACGCGGCGGGGCGCGCGGCTGGCGCGCAGGCTCGCCGTGCAGCAGTTCGCCGAGTGGACCGGCCTGCCGCACGGCTGCGACGCCGCGCACGCCGTCGCCCTGGTGACGGCCGAGCTGGCGGCCAACGCCGTCACCCACGGCAGCCTTCCGGGCCGGGACTTCCGGCTGACGCTGCTCCTGCCGTCCGAGCCCGTCCCGCACGGGTCCACCGTGCGCGAACCAGCCGCGCACGAACCGGCCGTGATGCGGATCGAGGTGACCGACACCCGGCCCGAACGCCTCCCCCGCCACCCCGCGGCCGAACCGGGGCCGCCCGACGAGGCGTCGGGGCGGGGGCTGCTCCTGGTCGCGGTGTACGCCCGGCACTGGGGGTGCGAGGTGCGGGACGCGTTCACCAAGACCGTCTGGGCGGAGGTGCCGCTGCGGCAACCGCCCTCTTGCCCGCCTTCCCGTGCCGGGCAGGCACCGGCGCAAGCCTTCGGCCGCCTGGACGAGGTGTGACTCCTCCGCCGGCCACCCGTCGGCCGGGAGGGCCCAGCGGCGCGGGCGGGGCGCGGTGCCGCCGCGTGCCGGACTCGGTGCGCAGGGCCTACCGCGCGGCCGTCCTGGTGAGTTCCAGGGTCGGCGGCCCGTCCGGATCGGTGTTGAAGTACACCTTCTCCGGGCCGCTCGTGTAGAGCTGGACGCCGCCGGTCCTGCCGAGTCCGCCGTCCTCGACCGACAGGTAGATGAAGTCGCTGGAGGCCTGGTCGCCGAGGAAGTCCCACTCTCCGCTGAAGTCGACGGGATCGGAGACCCCGTCCATCGACACGTCGGTGGCGGAGAACGTCCCGTCGGAGCCGAGCACGATCTCGGCGCCGGTCGCCTCGTCGCGGTACACGCCGGGCAGTTCGTCAGGATCGACCGGGTCCGTGCACCCCGAGGCGAGTACCGCGGAGACCGCCAAGGCAGCGGCGAGCCACCGTCCACCCGCCCTTTTGCTCATCACGGTCTCAGCGTAGCGCCGAGTTCGGCGACCTGATCTCGGGGGCGTCGGCCGGGAGCCGCGGACGGTCCCCGGGGCGAAGAGGTCGGTCCCGGAACTCCGGCATGGGGCCACCCCAGCGCCGGGCGCACCGGCGCTGTCGTATTCCGGTCGATCAACTGCTTTGCAGAAGTACAGTATTGGCCGACCAGCAGGGGCGGGAGTCGAACGGGGGCACGGGGTGGATCTCGTCGGGGAGATAGCCGCGGTGCGCGCGGGGCGGGGGAATCCCCGCGCGATGGTGGGCGAGTTGCGCCGCACGGCGGTGCTGGTGCCGCTGGTGGACGGCGGGCTGCTGACCGCCGTGTACGGGGGCGTGCGATGGATCCACGCGTTCACCGACGAGGCGGCCATGGCCCGCTTCGCACGGCTCAAGGATGCCGCGCCCGGCGAGGAGTGGGAGTACGCGGCGCTGCTGGGGGCCCGGCTGCTGGACGTCGTCGTCCCCTCCATGGACGGCCCGGCCGGAGTGGCGGTGAACGCCGCCGACGAGGACGGCTCGATGCTGTTCCCGCCGGTCAGCGGCATCGTGCCGGACGCGGCGGCGGTGGACACGGGCCCGGACGGCAAGGGCGGCATGGGCGGCGCTGAGCGGGACGGGGGCGCGCGGTGAGCGGCGACGGCGACCTGAAGTTCTCCAAGGAGGCCCTGGACCTCATCACCAAGGGCCTCAACGGGGCGATCGACGAGCTGAAGGAAGTGGGGAGTTCGGCCACCGGCTCCCTGCAGGGCGCGGGCTTCGACGGGATGGCGATGACCGCCATGGAAGCCGGTCACTCGGGTCTGGCCAAGGACTTCGAGGGTTTCTGCGAGGACTGGGCCTGGGGCGTGCGCACCCTGGTCATGGACGCCAACGGGTTGGCGGCCCGGCTGGGGCTGGCGGCGGGGCTGGTCCACGAGGAGGACCAGTACTGGCAGGGCACCTTCAAGGTCGCGGCCAACTCCTTCGTCGGCAATCCCCACCTGTCCGAGGACGAGATCACCCAGCGGGAGTGGGGCGAGCTGGTCTCCCTGGACAACTACAAGCCCGACTACAGCATCGAGTCGTTCCAGCAGGCCGGCGAGGAGATGGCGCAGACCTGGAAGGACACCGGCCGCACAGTGCTGACCGAAGGTCAGGGCGGGGAGCGGACGGAATTCCTCAACGACGCCCTGGGCATCGACGACCAGGCTTTCGACCGGGCGGTGGACGACGCCTTCGGTCCCTCGCCGGAGGAGCGGGCGCAGCGGCAGGGTGGCGGGGGTGAGGACTGATGGGCTGGCGTGACTTCGTTCCCGACGTCATCGAGGACAAGGCCGAGCAGGGTGTCGAGCTGATCGGCGAGGGTGTCGAGAAGCTGGGGGACGTCGGTGCCGACCTGCTGGAGGAGGCCGGCTGGGAGTCCGGCGCGGACTGGGTGCGGGACAAGTCCCGCTCCGCGGCCAACGCCCTGGGTGCCGACGTCGACGAACTCCAGCTCGGGCAGACGGAGGACCCCAGGAAGCTGATCTACGGCAGCGCCTCGAAGCTGCGCTCGACCGCGGGTCACCTGAAGGATTTCGCCAAAGCCTTCGACCGCGTCGGCCGCGGCATCAAGGGCCTGGACTCCGGCGACCTCCGGGGCGAGGCGGCCGACGCCTTCCGCACCAAGGCGGCCCAGGAACCCCCGAAGTGGTTCAAGGCGGCGGACGCCTGCGAGAAGGCCGCCGGCGCGCTGGAGGACTTCGCCGGCACGGTGGAGTGGGCCCAGGGCCGGGCGAAGGAGGCGATCTCGAAGTACAAGGCGGCCGTCAAGGCCTCCGAGGACGCCCGGGAGGCCCACAACGCCAAGGTCGACACCTACAACAAGGCCGTCAAGGCGTACAACGCCAAGGTGGAGGCCGGACAGGACCCGGGCACGCCACCGGTGTGCCCGGCCGCCTTCAAGGACCCGGGCCCGGCCAAGGCCGAGGCGGCCGAGGAGATGCTCTCCGAGGCCCGCAAGCAGCGCGACACCGCTGCGGAGAAGGCCCGCTCGGCCGTGCGGGCCGCCCGGGAGACGGCGCCGGCCGAACCGTCCTACGGCGATCAGGTCAAGCTCGGCGTGGTCGGGGCCGGGCTGGACGCCTCCCACTTCTACGGCGGGGTCATCAAGGGCACCACTGGCCTGGTCTCCTTCGTCCGCAGCATCAACCCCAGCGACCCGTACAACATGGCCAACCCGGCCGAGTACGCCACCAACCTCAACAGCACCCTCTCCGGACTGGTCCTGGCCGCCAACGACCCGTGGGGCGTCGGCCGGCAGATGGTCACCGACTTCATGAAGGACCCGGCCGAGGGGCTGGGGCGGCTGGCGCCCGACGCGGCGCTGGCCGTCGCGACCGGCGGCGCCGGGGCGGGCGTCAAGGGCGTGCGGATCGCGGCCGACGCCGCGGACGCGGCAGCGGACGCGGCAGCGGACGCGGGCAAGGCCCGCCGCGCCCTGGACAGGGACGGCCCGGAGCAGCACGGCAGCAAGCCGGAGGAGCGCGACTCCGGCGGCACGGACCCGGTGGACCTGGCCACGGGAAAGATGTTCCTGCCGCAGACGGACATCACCCTGCCCGGTGCGATGCCGCTGGTCTTCCGGCGGTACGTGGAGTCCGGGTACACCGCCGGGCGGTGGTTCGGGCCGTCGTGGGCCTCCACCGTCGACCAGCGGCTGGAGGTGGACGCCGAGGGCGTGGTGTTCGTCGCCGAGGACGGGCGGCTGCTGGCGTACCCGCACCCGGCCCCCGGCGTCCCCACGCTGCCGTCGGCCGGCTCGGCGCGGATGCCGCTGGAGCGCACACCGGACGGCGGCTACACCCTCACCGAACCGGACACCGGACGGGTGCGGCACTTCGCCCCGCCGGCCGGGGGCGAGGGCGGCGGGGCGGACGGTGTGGCGCGGCTGGAGCAGATCACCGACCGGGCCGGGCACCAGATCCTCTTCGCCTACGACGAGGCCACCGGCGCCCCGCTGCGCATCGAGCACAGCGGCGGCTACACCCTGCACCTGACCGTCGAGGAGGGCCGCGTCACCGCCCTTTCGCTGGGCGACCGGGTGATCAAGCGGTACGGCTACACCGGCGGCCACCTCACCGAGGTCGCCGACTCCTCGGGGCGGCCGCTGCGGTTCGAGTACGACGACGAGGCCCGGGTGATCGCCTGGGTCGACTCCAACGACCGGCGCTACGACTACGTCTACGACAACCTGCACCGGTGCGTCGCCGAGGGCGGCACCGAGGGCCACATGCAGGTCCGCATCGCCTACGACGGGATTGACCCGGACACCGGCCACAAGGTCACCACGCTGACCACCGCCGCCGGACACGCCACCCGCCATGTGATCGACGACCGCTGCCGCACGGTCGCCACCACCGACCCGAACGGCCACACCACCCGCTACACCTACGGCGACCACCGGCAGCCGCTGACCGTCACCGATCCCCTGGGCCGCACCACCTCCTTCGCCTACGACGAGCACGGGCGCCTGACCGGCCTGACCCGCCCGGACGGGCGGCGGGTCGCCGTCACCCGCGACGGCCTCGGACTGCCGGTCGAGGTCCGCGAGGCGGACGGGGCGGTGTGGCGGCACGCCTACGACGAGCGCGGCCTGCGCACCGCCACCACCGACCCGGCCGGTCACACCACCCGCTACGCCTACGACGGGCGCGGCCATCTGGCCTCGGTCACCGACGCCCTGGGCCAGATCACGTCCGTGCGCTGCGACGCGGCCGGGCTGCCGGTCGAGATCACCGATCCCCTGGGCTCGGTCACCCGCTACACCCGCGACGCCTTCGGCCGTCCCACCGCTGTCACCGACCCCCTGGGCGCGGTCACCCGCCTGGAGTGGACGGTCGAGGGCAGGCTCGCCCGCCGCACGGGCCCGGACGGGGCCGAGGAGTCGTGGGAGTACGACGGTGAGGGCAACTGCGTCCGCCACACCGACGCGGCCGGCGGGGTGACCACGTACGAGTACACCCACTTCGACCTGCTGGCCGCCCGCACCGGCCCGGACGGGGTGCGCCACACCTTCGAGCACGACGCCGAGCTGCGCCTGACCCGCGTCACCAATCCCCAGGGGCTGAGCTGGTCGTACGAGTACGACCCGGCCGGGCGCCTGATATCCGAGACCGACTTCGACGGCCGTAGCCTCTCCTACTCCTACGACGCGGCCGGTCAACTGGCCGCCCGCACCACCCCACTGGGCGAGACCGTCGCCTTCGCCCACGACGAGCTGGGCCGCCTGGTCCGCAAGGAGGCCGGGGGCCGGGTCACCACCTTCGCCTACGACGCGGCCGGACGGCCGGTGGAGGCCGTCGGGCCCGACGCGGAGGTGCGCTGGCACCGCGACCTGCTGGGGCGGGTGAAGACCGAGCTGGTGAACGGCCGGGCCCTGTCGCTGTCCTACGACGCGCTGGGCCGCCGCACCCGCCGCACCACCCCCACCGGGGCGGTGTCGTCCCTCGCCTACGACGCGGCCGGCAACCGCACCGCCCTGACCACCTCCGGCCGCACGCTGGGCTTCACCCACGACGCCGCCGGGCGCGAGACCGCCCGCCGCATCGGCGAGCACCTCACCCTGGCCCAGTGATGGGACCCGGCCGGGCGCCTGACCGGCCAGACCCTCACCGCCGGCCCGGATGCGGCCACCGTCCAGCAGCGCACGTACCACTACCGGCCGGACGGCCACCTCACCGCCGTCGACGACCTCCTGACCGGCCACCGCGCCTTCGACCTCGACCCGGCCGGCCGCGTCACCGCCGTCACCGCGGCCGACTGGAGCGAGACCTACGCCTACGACGCGGCCGGCAACCAGACCTCCGCCTCCTGGCCCGCCGGGCACGCCGACGCCGACGCCATCGGCGAGCGCGCCTACACCGGCACCCGCCTCACCCGGGCCGGGCGCTTCCGCTACGAGTACGACGGAGCCGGCCGCACCGTCCTGCGGCAGCGCGTCCGGCTGTCGAAGAAGCCCGACACCTGGCGCTACGAGTGGGACGCCGAGGACCGCCTCACCACCGTCACCACCCCGGACGGCACCCGCTGGCGCTACCTGTACGACCCGCTGGGCCGCCGCATCGCCAAGCAGCGCCTGGCGGCGGACGGCGAAACCGTGGCCGAGCAGGTGGACTTCACCTGGGACGGCCCGGTCCTCGTCGAGCAGACCACCACCTCGCCCGATCTGCCCCACCCGGTCGCCCTCACCTGGGACCACGACGGCCTCACCCCCCTGGCCCAGACCGAGCGCCTCCTCGACCCAGGCGACCAGGCCGAGATCGACCGCCGGTTCTTCGCCATCGTCACCGACCTGGTCGGCGCTCCCACCGAACTCGTCGACGACACCGGCCGCATCGCCTGGCACACCCGCACCACCCTGTGGGGCACCACCACCTGGAACCGCGACGCCACCACCTACACACCGCTGCGGTTCCCCGGCCAGTACCACGACCCCGAAACCGGCCTGCACTACAACTACTTCCGCTACTACGACCCGGCCACCGGCCGCTACACCACCCCCGACCCCCTCGGCCTGGCCCCCGCTCCCAACCCCGCCACGTATACGACGAACCCCCATGTGCAGATCGATCCACTGGGGCTCTCTCCGTGCCCACCCGAACTCGACAGGCGACCTCGGCCACCGAGCCATGGGCAAGGGAACGGAAATGACTGGGCCGCGAACGTGACCCAGAGAGGAAGAACGGACAATTCCCAGGTCATCTCGGGACACGGATATTACGAGATGGGTGCGGGCGACATGATCGTGCCGCCTGGCACATGGCTCAAGTTCTATGTCGAAGACGGTGGCCGCCTCAAGGATTCGATAGGGTTCGAAATCGAGACCGGAGGAAACAGAAACCCCACTGAGACATTCGGCCCCGGAAAGAGTCTCCCAAATTACACCGTGGACGTCCCCAGGGATCTGAACATCAGCAGCAGATCGATAACGGTGAATGCACCGACTCGCCTTAGCGAGATAGTGAACGAGGGCATGGGGGCAGTGCACGTGGTAATCTGTCGCGAACACAAGAGCCCCTGGTGAGGCAGTATGACCTATTATGCAGACCTAACACCGTATTCATACGACGAGGTTGACTCCAGTAACACTCTCCTGAACGTGGGATGGCTGTCGCGCGAGCACGGATACAGAACTGGAGAAGCCCCGGAGGGGCTCATCGAAGCTCTGGCAAAGCTGGCAGAGAGAAAAGTCAACATGCAGCGCGGCATGCATTTCTGCGAGCTATGTCCAAGTTTCGAAGTGGCCAGGGAAAACACTTCCCGAGGAAACACCTTCATCGGTAGCGGAGAAATCCGGGTGCCGGGGCGTGAAGGAGCCGTCTACGCCGCCCCCGCTATGATCGTTCACTACGTGGAGAGCCACGCCTACCTGCCGCCCGAGGAATTTATCGAATCGGTCCTCGCCCTGGGCTCAAGCTGAAGCACCTCCCTCAAATATGGGATTCACTGGGCGCCCGATCCTCGGCCGGCATTACCAAGGGAAGCATATGAAGGGCCTGAATCCGTAAGGATGAAAGGTTTCCCGATTCGGTGACCGGGTCGGTCAGACCACCACCTCGCCCGATCTGCCCCACCCGGTCGCCCTCACCTGGGACCACGACGGCCTCACCCCCCTGGCCCAGACCGAGCGCCTCCTCGACCCAGGCGACCAGGCCGAGATCGACCGCCGGTTCTTCGCCATCGTCACCGACCTCGTCGGCGCTCCCACCGAACTCGTCGACGACACCGGCACCATCGCCTGGCACACCCGCACCACCCTGTGGGGCACCACCACCTGGAACCGCGACGCCACCACCTACACACCGCTGCGGTTCCCCGGCCAGTACCACGACCCCGAAACCGGCCTGCACTACAACTACTTCCGCTACTACGACCCGGCCACCGGCCGCTACACCACCCCCGACCCCCTCGGCCTGACCCCCTCCCCCAACCCCGCCACCTACGTCCACAACCCCCACACCTGGTGTGACCCGCTGGGTCTGGCACCTGCCGATGGTGGGTGCGAGAACGGAGGCAGTTGGGATCCGGAGGAAGAGCCATACCTCTACCGCGGGGTCGGCTACGCAGATTCGTCGTCTCCGCCTGAGTGGCTGAAGATGTACGAGGATGCCCGCCGAGGAGTGGCGGAGCCCCTCGGCGGGCATTCCGACCCCCAGCTTCATGCAGGCGGCCGGACAGATAGTGAATTCACTTCGTGGAGTACTTACTATGAAGATATGGCACTCGAGGAAAGCTATCGAGGAAACGGTCCTGGGGTAGTCTTGAGAATCCCCAACGCAGACACCCCGGATTATCACCGTGTTCCGGGCCTAAGATATCCATACCCCGAAGGGGAAGTGACAATCAGGGGCACCGTGCGCGGCGCAGAGATCAGCATAAACGGAGGGCCATGGATGCGCCCAAGCTGAGGGAACTTCTCAGCGCCTATTCGACCAATGATCCGGATTTCCAGAAAAGCAACTGGCACGTACCCGATGACGCTGCCATCGAATGCGGCACCGTTAGCCGAGACTCTCTCCTACATACATACCGAAGACGCCTCAAAAGAACCAGAGAAAACCACACCCTGCACACCAAAACGGAAAATCTGGTGGCCTTCCTCCGAGACTATCCGGAAGAAGAGCTCACCATGGTCAACTATTACACGAGCGAAGGGGAGATGAGGCTATTTCTTGCAAATTACGAGTGTTCAAGAATCCTTTTCTGGATGTCCATGTTCAAGTGATGAAAAACCACATCTCCGACACCAGTCAGACAAAAAGAGAAAGCGTTCCGGCCTCCAGGCATCGGATAGCAGGCAGGGGCGACATGGCCACTGCATCCGGAATCAAGGCCCAACGAGCTTCCGACTCTCCGGGGTGGGCTTCGCGCGAATGAGGTACGTGATTTCGGCATGCCGCAGGCGACCATGCTGCACTGCGACACCGAGGCAGCCGAGCTGATCTGCCTGCGGGACCCTGCGGTCCCGGACGCGCCCCTGGAGGCGCGCATCGGCATCGCCCCCGGACTGGCGCTGCTCGTTCAGGACGGCGCCGTCGCGGGATGGAGTCTGGCCGCCCCGACGCGCTACCTCACCAGCGGGTACACGGCCCCGGCCAGTCCCCGCCCTCCCCGGGCACCCGGCGGCAGTTGGCCGAGTGCCCGGCCCTGCTCGCCCGGCACCTGGCCGACGAGGTGATGGACGAGGAGCCGGGCGCCTGGCACCGGCTGCGTACGGCCGAGCGGGTCCTGCGCAACCAGCGGGAGGACCGGCGCGGAGCCGAGATCCTGCACCGGCTCGTCATCCGCACGGTCGAGGACTACGGGAACTGGTGACGGACGCCGCTGTCACTGGAGTGGGCAGGGCAGACAGGTCCGCGCGGTGGCACGCCCTGCTCCCCGCACCGGCTGGACGCAGGCTCGTCGCGCCATGATCAGCACCCCGGAAGATTTCCGGAACTTTTGAAGGCGATGGCCTTCCTGTTACCTCCAGGCATCAGGGCTTCGTCGAGCGGACCCGGGGGCGAGACGCCAGCAAGCCCGCTTGACCAGGTATGACTCCCCCTCTGCGGGGACGCGACAGATAGTCAACTCCCGTAAATTTTCCGGGAACTGTTGACAACCCAAAGGCCTCGGACCAACCTATCGGCATCGACAGGCCCCACCGCTGTCGAGCCGGGTCACCCGCCGTGGCCCGGGCCTTCCGGCCGCCCGCCCCCACGGCGGCCGGCCGTCCCCCCACCGTCGTCGACACGACGCAGGCGCACGGTGGCCGCCCCACGGCCGCCGGCGGTACGCCGGGTCGTGTCGCGCTGCCCGGCCCCAGGGCCGGCCTTCGCGAGGAGGAAGCGAAGCATGGACAGGAACGACGCCCCCACCCCCAAGTCGATGAGCCGCAGGGGCTTCGTCGGCCGCGCCGGCGCCCTGGCGGTGGCCACCTCCGGGCTGATGCTGCCGGGTACCGGCATCGCCCACGCCCAGACCGTCACCTCGAACCAGACGGGCTACCACAACGGCTACTACTACTCGTTCTGGACCGACGCCCCGGGAACGGTCTCCATGACCATGGGCTCCGGCGGCAACTACAGCACCTCGTGGCGCAACACCGGCAACTTCGTCTGCGGCAAGGGCTGGGCCAACGGCAGCCGCCGTACCGTGCACTACTCGGGCAGCTTCTACCCGTCGGGCAACGGATACCTGTGCCTGTACGGCTGGACGTCGAACCCGCTGGTCGAGTACTACATCGTCGACAACTGGGGCACCTACCGGCCCACCGGGGAGTACCGGGGCACGGTCAGCACCGACGGCGGCACGTACGACATCTACAAGACGACGCGCTACAACCAGCCCTCCGTCGAGGGCACCAGGACCTTCGACCAGTACTGGAGCGTCCGCCAGCAGAAGAGGACCGGCGGGAGCATCACCACCGGGAACCACTTCGACGCCTGGTCCCGCGCCGGGCTGCGGATGGGCAGCTTCAACTACTACATGATCATGGCGACCGAGGGCTACCAGAGCAGCGGAAGCTCCAACATCACGGTGAGCTGACCGCGGCTCCCGGCCCCGGCCGGGACGCAACGAGCACCCCGCCCGTGGCACGGCGGCCCCTCCGGCCGCCGCGCCACGGGCGCGTGCCCCGGGCGCTACGCCAGCCCCGCCACCAGCTCCGCCAGGTCCTTGCGGCGGCCGGTGTAGAAGGGGATCTCCTCGCGGACGTGGAGGCGGGCGCGGGAGGCGCGCAGGTGGCGCATCAGGTCGACGATGCGGTGCAGCTCGTCGGCCTCGAAGGCCAGCAGCCACTCGTAGTCGCCCAGCGCGAAGGAGGCGACGGTGTTGGCGCGCACGTCCGGGTAGCCGCGCGCCATCTTCCCGTGCTCGGCCAGCATCTCGCGGCGCTCCTCGTCCGGCAGGACGTACCAGTCGTAGGAGCGCACGAACGGGTAGACGCACACGTACGCGCGCGGCTCCTCGTCGGCGAGGAAGGCCGGGACGTGCGAGCGGTTGAACTCGGCGGGGCGGTGCAGCGCCATGTTGGACCACACCGGCTCCATCGCGCGGCCCAGCCTCGTGCGCCGGAAGAGGTTGTACGCCTCCTGGAGCGCGTCGGCGGTCTCCGCGTGCCACCAGATCATCACGTCGGCGTCGGCGCGCAGCCCGGAGACGTCGTAGGTGCCGCGCACGGTGACGTCCTTGGCGGCGAGCTGGTCGAACAGCTCCCGGACCTCCTCGGCGTGGCCGGCGCGGTCCTCGGGGAGCGCCTCGCGCAGGCGGAAGACGGACCACAGGGTGTAGCGGATGACCTCGTTGAGGTCCTTGGCCTTCTTGCCCGCGTTGGGCGTCTTGCGGGGTTCAGCAGTCATGGTCTCATTCTCGCGCGGTGTCCGGGGCGGCCGCTGGCCGGGCCCTCGATCCGGAGTGGAGCACCGACTCGGCGGCGGTGCGGGCGCTCGCGATGCACGCCGGGATGCCCACGCCGTCGTACGCCGCGCCGCACACCGCCAGGCCGGGCAGGGCGGCGAGGTCGCGGCGCACGCGGGCGACGCGCTCCAGGTGGCCGACGGGGTACTGCGGGAGTCCGCCGTTCCAGCGGGTGACGGTGGAGTCGACGGGGCGGGCGGTGAGCCCGATCGCGGTCCGCAGGTCCCCCAGGGACAGTTCCACCAGGTCGGCGTCGTCGCGGCCGAGGACCTCCTCCTCGCCGTAGCGGCCCAGGGAGGTGCGCAGGACGAAAAGGCCGGGGTCCTGGGCTGCGTTCCAGTGCCACTTGTTGGTGGAGAAGGTGGAGGCCTTGACCGCCCGGCCGTCGGCGGCGGGGACGAGGAAGCCCCGGCCCTCGGGCGCCCGGGCCAGGTCGCGGCGGTGGAAGGCCATGGTGACCAGGGCCATGGAGGCGTACTCGATCCGCTCCAGCTCGGCCGCGGCGGCCGGGGAGGAGTCGGCCAGCAGCCGTGCGGCGGCGGGGGCGGGTACGGCCAGGACCACCGCGTCCGCCTCCAGCCGGCGGCCCGCGGCGACCGCCGTCCAGCCGCTCCCGGTGCGGCGCAGCTCGCTCACGGGGGCGTCGGTGCGGATGTCCGCGCCCGCGGCGCGGCAGGTGTCGGCGACGGCGCCGGGCAGCCGTCCCATGCCGCCCTCGATGCCCATGAAGACGGGCCCGTCCTGCCGGCCCGCCGCGGCGCGCTCCTGGACGCCGCGCACGGCGGCCAGCAGGGAGCGTTCCCGCCGGGCCGCCTCGAACAGGGCTGGCACGGAGGCGCGCATCGAGATCCGGTAGGCGTCCCCGGCGTACACCCCGCCCAGCAGCGGCTCCACGAGCCGGTCCACGACCTCGCGGCCCAGGCGGGCGGCCACGTACTCGCCGACGGCCACGTCCTCCCCGACCTCGGTGCGCGGCAGTTCGGCGTCCTCGGCGGCGCGGGCCAGTCCGTCGGGCGAGACGATCCCGGCCAGGACGGCCGGGTCGGCGGGTACGCCCATGACGTGGCCGGTGGGCATCGGGCGCACCTCGCCGCGGGTCCAGACCGCCGCGGTGCCCGTGGCGGGCGGCTGGAGGGCGTCGCCGAGACCGGCGGCGCGGGCGAGGTCGAGGCCCTCGGGGCGGCGGGCGAGCATCGACTCGGCGCCCAGGTCGACGGCGGCGTCCGCGATCCGCCCGGCGTACAGCTTGCCGCCGAGGCGGGAGGAGGACTCCAGGACGGTCACGCGCGCGCCGCCCTCCAGCAGGCGGTGGGCGGCGGCGAGCCCGGAGATGCCGCCGCCGATGACGATGACGTGCATGGCCCCACTCTCCCAGACCGCAGCCGGCTCTCGCGCGCCGCCCCGGCCGGAAGGGCTCCGGCCGTGCGGTGGGGCGGCGGCATGGCAGCGGCAGGACGGCGGTGGCCTTCCCGAGTCCCGACCGTGACCGCTTCGCTACCGGGGAACGGCAACCGGTCCGCGCGGCCGGCCGTCCAACTCCCGACATCCACCGATGTGTTGGGGGGCATTGATGTTCACACGCAGGTTCGCGCCCACGGCCCGCGCCGGCGCGCCGGCGCGGCGCGGGGCGTCGGCCGCGGTGCTGCTGGC
>NZ_JBKJFM010000107.1:0-22328 GCF_046614825.1 Streptomyces nanhaiensis | reverse complement strand
CGGGAGCGCAGCGAGACCAGGGCCCCGGCGGCGGTCCGGCCGGCGGCGACCGCGCGGGCGGCGGGGTCCCCGGCGTGGTGGAGCAGCCAGTCGCGCAGTTCGGCCACGGCCGTGGCGGGCAGCAGCCCGGAGCCGCCGCGCGCGGACTCGGGCAGTTCGGGAACGGTGAAGCAGGGCACGTCTCCGAGGCCGGCCCGCTCCAGCAGGGCGGCGTAATGGCGGGAGACCTCCTCGGCGACCTGGTGGGGCACCCGGTCCAGCACGGTGGCCAGGGTCACGTCGTACTCGCGGGCGCTGCGCAGCAGGTGCCAGGGGATCGCGTCGGCGTAGCGGGAGGCGGTGGTGACCACGATCCAGACGTCGGCGGCGCAGAACAGCTCGGCGGCCAGTTCGCGGTTGGCGGTCACCAGGGAGTCGATGTCGGGCGAGTCCAGCAGGGCGAGCCCGACGGGCACGGCCTCGGCGGTCTCCACGGCGAGGGCGGGCGGGGCGTCGGCGTCGTCGGCCGCGTGGTCGTCGTCGTGGACGGCGGCCGGCCCGTCCTCCGCGGCCCGGCAGTCGTCCCGCCGCGGCGTCCAGACCCGTCTCAGCCGGGGCAGTACGCGGGGCCCGGCGAACCAGTGCTGGTCGGCGGGGTGGCAGACGAGCACGGGTGTGCGCGTGGTGGGCCGCAGCACCCCCGCGTCGCTGACCCGGCGCCCGACGAGCGAGTTGACCAGGGTGGACTTCCCTGCTCCGGTGGAGCCTCCGACGACGGCGAGCAGCGGCGCCTCGGGGGCGCGCAGCCTGGGCACCAGGTAGTCGTCGAGCTGGGCGAGCAGTTCGCTGCGGGAACGGCGGGCGCGCTCGGCCCCGGGCAGCGGCAGCGGAAAGCGGGCTGCGGCGACGCGGTCACGCAGCGTGGTGAGCGCGTCGAGCAGTTCGGTCCTAGCTTCCAAGATCGCCACATGCGCAGAATGCCCAATTTCGAATGGTTTTTGAAGTGCATTAGGGCTAGAACAGGGTGTTTTGACCCCTGTGGCCCGCGCCGCATCGGAGGCGGAGGGCATAACGACTGCACAACACCCGCCCCACCGGGCGCTCAAACCGGTGCATGATTCGTACTCGCCTGCGATTATCGGGACCGCTTCACTGAACCTCCACAGGGTGTCGCGGACGTGAAGCAACCGGGAGGATGCACCCGGGCCCCTATCCTTGTCGCGGCAAGGTCACCCGGGGGCGCTCCGCCGTCCGTCCGCGACCGCTTGAGCCCCCGTAGCTCAGTGGATAGAGCAGGCGCCTTCTAAGCGCTTGGCCGCAGGTTCGAGTCCTGCCGGGGGCGCCACTGACGTCACGTCAGGCGAGCCGCGTTTTGCCTGGTCGTAGCGTGTCCGACCCTCCCGGAACCCAGGCGTGCGCCGCTTCGGCGGAAGGCGCGGGGGTCCGGTCGGCACCGGGCCTCCACGGGTGCCCGCCCCTCACCCGGACGCACCCGGAACGCCCCTGCCGAGCGATGCCTGAGGGCGGTGCGGGGCCCCACCCGCACGGAGTCCCGCACCGCCCTCGGCCGCATCCGCCCTACCCCGCCCGGGGGACGTCCCGGACGCCCCCGTGGCCACCTCATCGTGAACGTCGCCGCTTCCGTCGCGCCGAAGACGCCGTCTGCCGGTTCGCACGGCGTGCCGCCCCGGTTGCATCCCGGCGTGGCGGCTTGCTCCACCGGACGGCGGCCCGGCGCGGATCGGCGCTTCCCACGAACACCGGCACGCGCTGCCCCGGCCGCGGGCAGCGTGCGGAGGGCCCGACGCCCGGCCCTGCTCCTCCGGGCCGGGCCGGGCCGTGGGCGCGGTCGCGGCGCGGCCTCGATCGGGCATCGCACCGAATACCCTGCGGTCCCTGCGGCCTATGCGGTCCCTGCGGCCCCCGGTCCGAGGACCCCGGGTCGCGGCCGGGACAGAGGTTCGGACCACGGGTCGGTCCGGCCGGCCTCGTCCACCGTTACGGCTCGACCCGGCCTCAAGCCCGCTTTCCTACCATCCGTCGCATGCGGATATTCGTCACCGGTGGCGCGGGCTTCATCGGATCGCAGTACGTCAGGGCCCTGTTGTCCGGCAGGCTTCCGGGGACCCCTGAGGGCGGTGCCCGGGTCACCGTGCTCGATGTGCTCGGCCACGGCGGCGACCTGAGGAACCTCGCACCGGTCGCCGGGCATCCCGGGTTCTCGTTCCTCCACGGTGACATCCGCGTCGCGGAGCTGGTCGACGAGGCGGTGCGCGGGCACGATGCGATCGTTCACTTCGCCGCCGAGTCGCACGTGGACCGGTCCATCGAGGACGCCCGTGACTTCGTGTCGACCAATGTGCTCGGCACGCAGGTGCTGCTGGACGCCGCCCGCCGGCACGGCGTCGGGCGTTTCGTGCATGTGTCCACCGACGAGGTCTACGGATCGATCCCGGTCGGCTCGTGGACCGAAGAGCAGCCACTTGCGCCCAACTCGCCCTACGCGGCGTCCAAGGCCGCCTCCGATCTGCTGGTGCTGGCCGCGCACAGGACCCACGGCCTGGACGCCGTGATCACCCGGTGCTCGAACAACTACGGTCCGTACCAGAATCCGGAGAAGGTCATACCGCGCTTCGTCACGAACCTTCTGCGGGGCCGCCGTGTCCCGCTGTACGGGGAGGGTTCCAACGTCCGCGAGTGGCTCCACGTCGCGGACCACTGCGTGGCCATCCACCTGGTGCTGCGCGGTGGCCGGGCCGGCGAGGTCTACAACGTCGGTGGCGGCACGGAACTGACCAACAGGGAACTGACCGCGCACCTACTGGAGAGTTGCGGGGCCGACTGGGAGATGGTCGAACGGGTCGCCGACCGCCCCGGTCATGACCAGCGGTACTCCCTGGACATGACCAAGATCCGAGGGGAACTGGGCTTCGCCCCTGAGCAGCCGTTCGACACGGGCCTCAAGGACACGGTCGAGTGGTACCGGGAAAACATGTCCTGGTGGAACGGGTGAGGGACTGACCGGATTTCAGGCCCTGTCCGGGGGATCCTCGAATGCCGTGACGCGGCCGTCCGGCCGTGCGGGTCCCAGCCGCATCGAAATGAATGAAGAAATGAACCGAAGGGGATTACCCATGACTGCCCAGACTCTGCCGAAGACCGGCAAGGAAGTGCGCCTGGCGCGCTATGTCACCGACCAGCCGTCGATGGAGGACTTCGAGGTCGCCGAGGTGGAGGCCGCCGCGCCCACGGCCGGCAATGTGGTGGTGCACAACCGGTATCTCCAGGTGACCGCCGTGATGCGGGACTTGATGGCCGAGGACCCCGGGCTGCCCATGATGCCCGGCTACAAGGTCGGCGAGCGGCCGTGGGGCGGCGCGATCGGCGTGGTCGTGGCCTCGGACAGCCCCGACCTGGCCGTGGGCGACACCGTCCAGCACCTGGACGGCTGGACCGAGTACTCCACCGGGCCCGCCGGCCAGTACTTCAAGGTCGAGCCCTCCTGGTACCCGGGTCTGGAGTACTTCCTGAACCAGGGCATCACGGCGTACCACGGCATGGCCGACGTCGCGGAGGTCGGCGAGGGTGACGTGGTCTTCGTGTCGAACGCGGCGGGCGGCGTCGGTTCGCTGGCCGGCCAGATCGCCAAGGCCAGAGGGGCCAAGCTGGTCATCGGCTCGGCCGGCAGCGCCGAGAAGGTGGCCTACCTGACCGAGGTGCTCGGCTACGACGCCGCGTTCAACTACAAGGACGGCCCGGTGGCCGAGCAGCTCGCCAAGCTGGCTCCCGACGGGATCGACGTGTTCTTCGACCTGGTCGGCGGTGAGCAGTTCGAGGCCGCCGTGCAGGTGGCGGCGCAGGGTGCCCGGTTCGCGCTCGGGGGCGCGGTCTCCGCTCAGACCGGTGACGCGCAGGGGGCGTTCCCCCGCCTGGACATCATGACCGGGATCATCCGGCAGATCGTCATCAAGCCGTTCTCCACCTACCACACGCCGGAGCAGATCCAGGCGTGGAACCAGCACTTCGCGCAGTGGCTCCAGGAGGGGAAGATCGTGCTGCCCCACACCGTGGTGGAGGGCGGCGTGGAGGCCGCGCCCGAGGCGCTCATCAACCTGCTGCGCGGTGCCTACAAGGGCAACGTGCTCGTCAAGATCTCCTGATGGCCGGCACCGAGCGGTTCCCGGGAAGGAGTCTTCCCCGATGATCGACCAGATGACGACGGCGGCGCCGGTCAAGCCACGCCGGACCGGATTCGTCCTCGCGGTGTGCTGCCTCGCCCAGTTGACGGTGATCCTCGACGCGTCGATCGTGAACGTCGCCATCCCGTCCATCCAGGAGGAGCTGCGCTTCACACCGGGCAGCCTGACCTGGGTGTACAACGGCTACCTGATTCCGTTCGCCGGATTCCTGCTGCTGGCCGGACGCATGGTGGACCTGCTGGGCGGCCGGCGCATGCTGCTGGTCGGCCTCGCGGTGTTCACGGTGTTCAGCCTCGTGGGCGGTATCGCACCGAACGCGGGGGCCCTGGTGGTCGGCCGTGCGGGCCAGGGCTTCGGCGGCGCGATCATGGCGTCCGCCTCGCTGGCGGTGCTCAGCTCGACGTTCACCCAGCCTGTGGAGCGGGCCAAGGCGCTCGCCCTGTGGGGCGCCGCCTCGGGCAGCGGCGGCGCGATCGGCGTGCTCAGCGGCGGCGCGATCGTCCAATGGCTGTCGTGGCGCTGGGTCTTCCTCATCAACGTGCCACTGTGCCTGCTGATCGTGGGGATGGCGGTGGTGTCGGTGGCCGCCACCGGGCGCACCGGCACCCGCGGGGGCGCGAAGCTCGACGTGCTGGGCTCGCTGTCGGTCACCTTGGGGATCGCCGCGCTCGTCTACGGTCTCGCCGAGGGGCAGCACTACGGCTGGGGTTCGGCCCGCATCGTCGCATCGCTGGTCGCCGGCGCGGTGCTGCTGGCGGTGTTCGTGCTGGACCAGGCGAAGTGGGCGGCACAGCCCCTGATGGAGCTGAGTCTGTTCCGCAACCGCTCGGTGTGGGCGGCCAATGTCACGATGCTGGCGCTGGGGGCGGCCCTGCCCACGGCCTTCTACTTCCTGACGCTGCTGTACCAGTCGGTGCTGCACTACAGCGCCATACGGACGGGGCTGGTCTTCCTGCCGCTGACGCTCTGCGCGTTCGCGGGCGCGGCCGCCTCCTCGGTCGTGGGGCCGAAGACGGGTCCGCGTCCGCTGATGCTGGTGGGGCTTCTGCCCATGATCGCCGGACTGTTGTGGCAGTCGACGGCCGACGAGAACGCCTCCTACATCGCCGACCTGCTGGGGCCCAGCCTGCTGTTCGGTCTGGGGCTCGGCATCCTGGTGACCTCCGTGGCCGCTGCGGCGACGGAGGGGGTGCCGGAGGACAAGCAGGGGCTGGCCTCGGGGGTGCTGAACACCTCCCAGGCGCTGGGAGGTGCGGCCGGCCTCGCGGTCATGGTCGCCCTGGCCCAGTTGCGTACGGCGCAGGTGGCCGACGGCGGTCCCCCCGATGTCCACGCGTTCGCCTCCGGTTACGGGGTCGCCTTCCTGGCGACCGCGGTGCTGCTCGTGCTGAGCCTGGCGGCGGCCGCAGCGGTGCCCCGCACGGTGCCCGGCGGCAAGGGGAACATCTGACGGTCCTCCTCCAGGCCGCCGCGCAGGCCCGTCCGGTTCTCCCGGGCGGGCCTGCGCGGTTGCGGCTGCCCGCCCCCGCGGCCCCGGGGCGACGCGGTCCGGGCCCACCCGGCCTCGACAGTCCCTATAGGCGGCTTCACTAGCTTCCGAAGCATGCGAGGCATAATTCTGGCCGGCGGAACCGGCTCCCGCCTGTGGCCGATCACCCAAGCCATGTCGAAGCAGCTCATGCCGGTCTTCGACAAACCGATGATCTACTACCCGCTGTCCACCCTGATGCTGGCGGGTATACGGGACATCCTCGTCGTCACCACGCCGTCCGACCGGAGCTCCTTCGAGCGGCTGCTGGGCGACGGCTCGCACCTGGGCCTGAGCATCGGGTACGCGACCCAGCCCGCTCCCGGAGGCATCGCCCAGGCCCTTCTGATCGGCGAGGACTTCATCGCGGACGAGCCGGTGGCGCTGATCCTCGGCGACAACATCTTCCACGGGGTCGGTCTCGGCGATCAGCTGAGGACCCACACCTCTCCGGACGGCGGGCACATCTTCGCCTATCCGGTGGCCAATCCAAGCGATTTCGGTGTCCTGGACTTCGATCTCGAAGGACGGGTCCGCTCCATCGAGGAAAAGCCCGCGCACCCGAAATCGCGGTACGTGGTGCCCGGTCTCTATTTCTACGACAACCGGGCCGTCGGCATCGCCCGTTCGCTGCGGCCCAGCCTGCGCGGCGAACTGGAGATAACCGAGGTGAACCAGGCGTATCTGCGCAGGGGCGAACTCAACGTCACCGTGCTCGACCGGGGCACCGTGTGGCTCGACACCGGGACGTTCGCCTCGCTGGTCCAGGCGTCGGAGTTCGTGCGGGTGGTCGAGGAGCGGCAGGGCCAGAAGATCGGCTGCGTCGAGGAGGTGGCCTGGCGCCGCGGGTTCATAGACAGCGACCGGCTCCGCGAGCTGGCGAAGCCGCTCATGCCCAGCGGCTACGGCGAGTACCTGGTGGGACTGCCGGACGCCGCGGGAGTGGAGATCCAGAACAAGGTCCCGGCCGGCGCCGGTGTCGGCGCCGTCGGCTGAGAAAGGGAACCTGATGATCTTCGAAGAGCTCGGCCTGGACGGTGTCCACCTCGTGGAGCCGAAGGTGCACGGCGACGCGCGCGGGGCGTTCGTGGAACTGTTCGTCGGCGAGAAGCTGCACGCGGCGGCCGGGCACCCCATGGAAGTGGCGCAGGTCAACTGCTCGGTCTCGCGGCGCGGCACGATCCGCGGGATCCACCTGACCGCCGCCCCGCCGGGAGAGGCGAAGTACGTCACCTGTGTGAGCGGGTCGATCGTCGACATGGTGGTGGACGTCCGGGTCGGCTCCCCGACGTACGGCGCGTCCGTCGCCGTTCCGCTGGACGACGTCCGGCGGCGCGCCGTGTACATCCCCGCGGGGTTCGGGCACGGGTTCGCGGCGGTCAGCGAGACGGCGGTGGTCACCTACCTGTGCGACCGCGTCTACACCCCGGGGAAGGCGATATCGATCGACCCGCTGGACCCGCGCCTCGCCCTGCCGTGGCCCGCCATGGACGACGTCGTCCTGTCCGACAAGGACCGCACCGCGCCGACGCTGGCGCAGACGGAGGCCCTGGGCGTACTGCCCTCCTACGCGGACCTCCGTGCCGAGGCACTGTCAGGGTCGCGTGCGTGACGCGGCCGGTATCCCCGAGCAAGCCGACGACTCCAGGAGCTGGAACCACGTGAGAAAACACATCGCTTTCCTGAACATCCCCGCCGCGGGCCACGTCACCCCGACGCTGGGCGTCGTGGAGGAGCTGGTCGAGCGCGGCCACCGGGTCAGCTACCTGGCCGCCGGGGACTTCGCCGAGCGGATCGCCTCGACGGGCGCGGACGTCATCCCCTACACCTCGGTCATCGACCCCCGGACCATCGCCCCGACCGGCGCGGAGGACTGGCTGGCGCGGGTGCTGCTGGGCGCGGTCCGGGAGGCGGCCGCCACCGCACCGGTGCTCGAGGAGTACTTCGGCGACGACGTGCCGGACTGCCTGGTCTACGACATCTCGATGCAGTTCCTCGGCCGGGTGATGGCACGCAAGCTCGGCGTGCCGGGGATCCAGCTCTACCCCGTCATCATCTCCCGCCAGTACTTCTCCGACGCCCAGGAGGCCGCCGAGGGGATGTTCGGCGAGCTGACGCGCGAGCTGCGCGCGTTCGCCGACGCGCACGGGCTGCGGGACGTCCCGCTGGACGAGTTGATGGCGGACGCCGCGCACAACATCTCCTTCATGCCGCGCGAGTTCCAGCCCGAGGGCGACTCCTTCCCCGAGGACCGGTACACGTTCGCCGGGATCACGCTGCGGCAGAGCGACCTGCAGGGGACTTGGAGGCCGTCCAGCGACAAGCCCGTCGTCCTGATCTCCCTGGGCACGACCTTCAACACCCAGCCCGAGTTCTTCGCCATGTGCGCCAAGGCGTTCGAGGGGCTGCCGTGGCATGTGGTCATCGCGGCGGGCCCCGGGGTGGACCTGGAGGCGGTGGGCGAACTGCCGCCCAACGCCGAGATCCACAGCTGGCTGTCCCTCCAGGCCGTGCTGGAGCACGCGGGCGCGTTCGTGTGCCACGGCGGCGCCGGCAACACCATGAACGCCCTGTACGCCGGGGTTCCCCTCGTCTCCGTACCGCACAACGGCGACTCCGAGATGATCGCCGCGCGGACCGGCGAGCTGCGCCTGGGCCAGGTGCTGCGCCCCGAGGAGGTCACCCCCGAGTCCCTCCGGGAGGCCGTTCTGGCGGTCTCCTCCGACCCCGTCGTGCGGACCAACCTGGACGACATGCGTGAGCACATGCGGAAGGCCGGCGGTGCCCAGCGCGCGGCCGACACGATCCTCGGCCACCTGCGCACCGCGGCGAACTGACCACTGCCCAGACACCGACAACCAGGAGAGACGATGAACTCGCACGACCTCGCCACCACGCTCGTCCCGAGCGACCTGTACCTGGAGATCCAGCAGTTCTACGCCCTTCAGCTCAAGATCCTCGACCGCGGGGACGGCGAGCAGTGGGCCCGGACCTTCACCCCGGACGGCGTGTTCCAGGCGGCGGACATGCCCGACCCCCTGGTCGGCCGGGACATACTGGTCAAAGCGATCGAGAGGCAGACCGGCCTGCACGAGGGGCTCGTCCTGCGGCACTGGATGGGGCAGCTGACCGTGGAGCGGCTCGGTGACGACACCGTCCGCGCGCAGAGCTACGTCATGGTCTACGTGACCCCGAACCGAACCCTGCTGAGCGGCGAGGTGCACTTCCGCCACCACACCCTCTGCGACGACGAGCTCGTCCGCGTCGACGGCACGTGGTTCGTGCGCAACCGTTTCGTCGAGACGGACGGTGACTACAAGTGAGGCTCCGCCGCACCCGCGGGGAGTCGAGGGGGTGGCGGGCGTGATCCCCCTCTTCAAGGTGGCGATGTCCGGCAAGGCGGCAGCCCTGGTGGGTGACGTCCTGGACAGCGGGTACATCGGGCAGGGCGCGAAGGTCGACGCGTTCGAGAGCGCCCTGGCCGAACGGCTGGACAATCCCCGGGTCCTGACCGTGAACAGCGCCACGTCGGGACTGCACCTGGCCCTGCATCTGGTGGCGACGGAGGCCGGGCGGGACGGCGAGGTCCTGGCGACGGCGCTGACCTGCACCGCGACCAACTGGCCCATCCTGGCCAACGGGATGCGCATCCGCTGGGTGGACACCGATCCCGCCACCCTCAACATGGACCTGGACGACCTGGCCCGGAAGATCACTCCGTCGACCCGGGCGATCGTCCTGGTGCACTGGGGTGGCTACCCCGTCGACCTGGACCGGCTGCGCCGTGTGCTCGACCAGGCGGAACGCGTCCACGGCGTACGCCCCCGGGTCGTGGAGGACTGCGCCGACGCGTGGGGCGCCACCTACCGGGGCGTGGCTCTCGGCGGGCACGGAAACATCGCGGTCTACAGCTTCCAGGCGGTCAAGCACCTGACCTCCGGTGACGGCGGTCTGATCGTGCTGCCCGACGACGAACTGCTGGCACGGGCGCGGCTGTTGCGCTGGTACGGCATCGACCGTGACGGCGGGGCGGCCCGGTTCAAGAACGACATCCCGGAGTACGGTTTCAAGTTCAACATGAACGACATCAACGCGGCCATCGGACTGGCCAATCTGGAGATCGTCGATGACCTCCTCGCCAGGCACAGGGAGAACGCGGCGTTCTACGACACCGAACTGTCCGATGTGGACGGCCTGGAGCTGACCGAGCGCGCCGGCGACCGCGACCCGTCGTTCTGTTACTACTCGGTCAAGGTGGACGGACGCGACGCCTTCGCACGGCGCTTGGCCGAGGCTGACATCGCCACCGGCGAGGTGCACCACCGCAACGACGCTTACACCGCGACCCGCGGCTCCCGGGCGCCGCTGCCGGGACTCGACGCCGTCGCCGAGCGCCAGATCGCCCTGCCGGTCGGCTGGTGGGTGTCGGACGAGGACCGGGCACACATCGCGAAGACCGTCAAGGCCGGGTGGTGACAGCCGGCGGACACGGGTGGGCGAGGAGGCGGGGCGGGCGGTTGCCGCCCCGCCTCCTCGCCCGCTTCCAGGGGTGCGGGGACGGCCGTCTGCGCCCGACAGGGGCTCGGCCGCGCGTGCACCGGGGGCCCCGCCGGCCCGCACGACGGGCCCCGGCCGGTGCACTGCCGTGCGCGGTGTCCGACGTGTGCGGTGTCCGACGTGTGCGGGTTCAGGGGCGCTGTCGGCCGGACTGGCTCCGGGAGGAGCTGGACGGCTCCGGGTGATGGTTCACGGGTTCAGGACATGGCGTAGCCGCGCCCATCGGGGTGGCGGGCCAGGCCGGCCGTCACCCACGCGGTCCGGTGCCGTCGGCGAACCACCGCTGCCGGCGGGGTTCGCCGCGCGACAACCCACCGGTCAGGACTCGAACCTGCGGCACAGGGCAGACGGGCCGGGCAGGCGCCTGCCCGGCGCTTGGCCGCAGGTTCGAGTCCCGCCGGGGACGCCCACGGCGTCCCCCTCTCAGGAGCGCGCCGCCCCGCGCATGCGCACCGCGCACAGGACGGAGGCCAGGAAGGCGGCGCCGACCATGGTCCAGCCGGCGCCGTAGCCGCCCGTGCCGTCCACCAGCGCCCCGAAGGCGAGCGGGCCGGCGGCGAAGCCGCCGAAGAAGCCCGCCGAGACCAGGGCCGAGGCGTGCCCGGTGGGCCCGAACCGCGGGCCGCGCACCACGGCCACCATCGAGACGGCGTTGGCCGCCACCGCCGACCCTCCCAGGCCGACGGCCCCGATCCACACCAGCGGCGTCAGCGCACCGGCGGCCGGCATCAGGACGACGAAGCACGCGGCGGCTCCCGCCAGGGCCGACAGCGGGACGGAGACGTCGGCGAACCGCCCGCTGAGACGCGCCCACAGCACGCGTGCCGCGATGCCCGCCACTCCGAGCACCGCGATGAGCGCGCCCGACGCCCGCTCCCCCATGCCGAGTTCCTGGTGCGCGTAGAGCGGGAGGTAGGTGTTGAGGCAGGCCAGGCCGGCGCCGACGCCGAACGAGTAGGCGACGAGCCGGCGGGCGGCGGCGTTGGGCGCCCCGGGCAGGAAGCCGCCCGCCCGTCCTTCGCCCGTCCGTCCCTCGCCCGCCCGCCGTTCGGCCGGGGGGCGGTCGGCCGGGAGCCGCAGGGCCAGGAACGCGGCGGACAGCGCCACCGGGACCACCAGGGCCAGTGCCGCGCGCCAGGAGAGCGCCGCCGCCAGCGCGGGGAGCAGCAGCCCCGCGGCGAACGCCCCGACCTGGACGCCCGACTGCTTGACGCCCACGGCCGCGGCCCGCCGCCCGGGCGGCAGATGGACGGCGATCAGCCGGTTCGTCGCCGGGTTGGCGAACGCCTGCGCGGCCCCGGCGAGCAGCAGCGCCAGGAGCAGCCGGACGGGGTCGCCCCCGAGCGCGAGGAGGGCGAAGGCCGCCGCCACGGTCGCGAGGAGCGCCACCAGGGCCTGCCGGCCTCCCATGAGGTCGGTGAAGTGGCCCGCGCAGAGCGACAGTACGGAGGCGGTGCCGAAGGCCAGGGCAGTCAACGCGCCCAGCCGGGAGCGCGAGATGCCGAGTTCCCCGAGGAGTGACGGCCCCAGCGCGCCGAGCGCGAAGAGCACGAGCATCGCCAGCCCCATGCTCACGGTGAGCAGAGGCACCATCCCCCCGGGCCCGCCCGGCGTCCGGTCGTCGCCCGCTCGCCGTCCCGACCGCGTGTCCATACGCGTCCCCCCTGTGGCCGTGCCGAGAAATTGACTGTAGTCTCACTCTAGAGACTCACTACAGCGAATGGAACGGGGAACGGACGGTGCCAAGGTGAAGGCCAAGCCCGGTATCAGGCGGCAGCGGGCCCAGGAGACGAGGAGGCGCATGCTGGACGCGGCGTTCCGGCTCTTCACCGCCCACGGCTACGACGGCACGACGATCGACTCCATCGCCCGGGAGGCGGGGGTCGCGGTCCAGACCGTCTACTTCAACTTCGGGAACAAGCAGACGATCCTCAAGGAACTCGTCGACGTCCGCGTCGCCGGGGACGACGAGCCGGTCCCGACGCTGGAACGCCCGTGGGTGCTGGAAGCCGTGGCCGCCGAGGACCCCGACGCCCAGCTGCGCCACCAGGTGGCGGGTGCCCGCGAGATCTACGAGCGGGTCGGCGCTCTGCTGGAGGTGCTGCGCAGCGCGGCGGTCTCCAACGAGGACGTCGCCCCGCTGTGGGAGCGCAACAAGCAGCAGCGCATGGAGGTACAGAGGCACCTGGTGAAGGCCCTGGCGGAGAAGCACCCGCTGCCCGGGGCCCTCACCCTCGACCGCGCCGTGGACATCAGCTACGGCCTGCTGGGCCCCGAGATGTACCACCTGCTGGTCACCGAGCGGGGCTGGACGCCGCGGCAGTGGGCCGACTGGGTCCACTCCTCCCTGCGCCACCACCTCGTCGGCCAGGGCTGAGGGCCGCGGGCGGACGCTGGCGGCTGCGGGCGGACGCGGACCGGGGTCGGGACACCCCGAACGAACATCCACGGCGTCCGGTGGCCCGACACCGGCACGTCCGACCACGGCGGAAGCGGCGGCCTGCCCGCATCCGCCCCGAAGACATCCGGGGGATCTCCATGACTCTGTACGCACAGCGGCAGCCCGGCCACGGCACCACCGGGCCGTCGCCGTCACCGCCGCGCAGCCGGCTCGCGGCCCTCGCCCGGTCGCTGGCCAGGCGCAGGGTGCCGGTCTTCGTACTGGTCGCGGCCTTCTCCATGGCCGCCGCGCTGTTCGGGGGCGGGGTCGCGGAGCACCTGTCCGGCGGCGGCTACACGCCCGGCGACTCCGAGTCCGCCCGGGCCGGGAGGGTGCTCGCCGAGCGCTTCGGGGCCGGATCGCCCGACATGGTCCTGCTCCTGGATGCCGGAGCCCCCGTCGACCGGCCGGAACTGGCCAGGGCCGGGAGGGAGTTCACCGAACGCGTGGGCGACTCGCCCTCCGTGGTCTCCGCGCGGTCGTTCTGGACCACCCACGACCCCTCGATGCGCTCGGAGGACGGGAAGTCCACCCTGGTGCTGGTCAAGCTCGCCGGTGACGAGGGCGAGGCCACCGGGGCGGCGCGGGACCTGGTGCCGCGGGTCACCGGCGAGCAGGGGCCGTTCACCGTGTCCGCCGCCGGCCGGGCCCCGGTCAACGACCTGCTGGAGAAGCAGAGCCGGCAGGACCTGACCCGTGCCGAACTGCTCGCGGCGCCGCTGACCCTGCTCATCCTGCTGGCCGCCTTCGGCTCCCTCGTCGCCGCGTCGCTGCCGATGCTGGTGGGCGTCGTGTCGGTCGTGGGCACCCTCGCCGTGCTGCGCCTGATGGCGGAGTTCACCGACGTGTCGCTGTTCGCGATGAACATCACCACCGCCCTCGGCTTCGGACTCGCCGTCGACTACAGCCTGTTCATCGTCACGCGGTACCGCGAGGAACTCGGCCGGGGACTGGACGTGCACGGGGCGATCGCCGAGAGCATGCGCACCGCCGGGCGCACGGTGCTGTTCTCCGCTCTCACCGTGGCCCTCTCGCTCGCCGCGATGCTGGTCTTCCCCGTGTACTTCCTGCGGTCCCTGGCGTACGCCGGGATCGCGGTGGTGGTCCTCGCGGCGGCGGCGTCCCTGGTGATCCTGCCCGCGGTGCTCTCGCTGATCGGCCGCCGCATCGACCGGCTGGACGTCTTCGCGGGCCTGCGCCGCCGGCTGCCGGGCGCCCGGCAGGGCGGAACCGGCTTCTGGCACCGGCTGGTGAGCGCGGTGATGCGCCGCCCGGTGCTGACCGGCGGAGCCGTGACCGTGCTGCTGCTCCTCCTCGCGCTGCCCTTCGGCCACGCCCGGTTCGGCCTCACCGACGACCGGATCCTCCCCGAGGGCAGCAGCGCCCAGGCCGCCTCCGACAGCATCCGCGAGGACTTCGACGGCGCCTCCACCTCCCCGGTGACGGTCGTCCTGCCGGACCTGGACCCCCGGGAGCGGCGCGGGGACCTGGAGCGGTACGCCCGCGACCTCTCCCTCCTCGATGGCACCGCCCGGGTGGACGGCGCGGCCGGGAGCTGGGCCGGAGGCCGGCGTGTCGCGCCTCCCGGACCGGCCTCCGCCGCCTACGCGGACGGCGGCGGGACCTGGCTGTCGGTGGTCTCCTCCGCCGGCCCCAACTCGGCGGAGGGCGAGGAGCACGTGCGGGCCGTACGCGCTGCCGACGCCCCGTCACACGCGCTGGTCGGCGGGGAGGCCGCGTCCCTGGTGGACACCAAGTCCTCGCTCGGCGACCGCATCCCCTGGGCCGGCGCGGTGATCGCGCTGAGCATGTTCGCCCTGCTCTTCCTGTTCTCGGGGAGCCTGGTGATCCCCCTGAAGGCCCTGCTGCTCAACGTGCTCAGCCTCACCGCCTCCTTCGGCGCGATGGTGTACGTCTTCCAGGACGGCCATCTCAAGTGGCTCGTGGGCGACTTCGTGCACACCGGGCAGCTGGAGGTGACCGTGCCGCTGCTGATGTTCTGCGTGGCGTTCGGCCTGTCCATGGACTACAGCGTGTTCCTGCTCTCCCGCATCCGTGAGGAGTACCTGGCCACCGGGGACAACACCCGGGCGGTGGTCTTCGGGATCGACCGCACCGGACGGCTGATCACCGCGGCCGCCCTGGTCGTCGCCACGGTCCTGGCCGCGCTCGCGACCTCCCAGCTGAGCCTGCTCAAACTCCTGGGCGCCGGGCTGGCCCTGGCGGTGATCGTGGACGCCACCCTGGTGCGCGGCGTCCTCGTGCCCGCCGCCATGAAACTGCTCGGCCGCGCCAACTGGTGGGCTCCGCGGCCGCTGCGGCGGCTGCACGAAAAGGCCGGCCTGCGCGACACCTGACCGCGCCCCTTCCCGGCGCCCGGCCGCCGGGAGGGGACCGGACGGCGCCCGGCGGGGACGTCGTCCGGTCCCGGCCGTGTCAGACGCCGTCCACCGGGGCTGGGGTGTCAGCGGAACCGGCGGGCTCGACGGGGTCGAACGGGCCGGGGAAGCCGTCGGGCACCGCTTTCAGGACGAACACGGCAACATGCGCTCGCAGGCTCTCAGCCCAGAGGCATCCGCCGGCCTGCTCAAGCAGATGCGAGGAGCGCTACGAGCACTACTGGACTGGACTGGTTCAAGAGCAGCTACAGCGGCGGCGGGGGCGGCGACTGCGTCGAGGTGGCCATGCGCCCCGAGACTGTTCTCATCCGGGACTCCAAGGACACGCAGCGGCAGCCGCTGTCCGTGTCCCCTGCCGCATGGTCGGCCTTCACCACCTACGCGGCGGGCTCGCGTCCCTGAAACCGTGAACGGTTGGAGGGGCGGCGCCTACGCGCCGCCCCTCGCCGAAGCCCCGCATACGACGAAGGGGCGCCGTACAACGCCCCCTCCGCCGCCCGACGGCAGGCACCGCGGCTACTTCTCGCAGCCCGTCTCCTCCATGCCCACTGGCAGGTACGCCTCGGCGAAGCGTTCGAGCTCCGCCCGCCAGCCGTCGGGCTCGGACACGTCGAAGCGCTCGACGGAGACGTCCAGGATGTAGTGGCCTTTCTTCCCCTGGTACGTGCACGGGTTGACCGAGAGCACCATGCCGTCCGAGACGACCGTGTCCGCGCCGAAGGACGCCTTCTTCGGGTTGACGAAACGGCTGGGATTCTCCGCCGCGAACTTCATGGCGTCGATCTCCCCACCGTCCCGGTATTCGCGGATGCCCAGTTCCGTCCGCCCGTCGACGGACAGCAGGCATCTCGTCATGTCGTCGCCGATGGGGGTCATCTCCGCCTCGAACTTCTCGCCTTCCGGCAGCAGCGGCCTCAGAAGTCCGGGGTCTATCTTCCTGCCGCAGACCTCCTGCGGCACCGTGTAGCCCTCCGAGCCGCCGCACGCGGACAGGGACGCCACCAGAACGACGACGGACAGCGCCGCTGCCCTCGGCCCGTGATGTTCTCCGCTAGTCCCCATTCTTGCCCGCCAGCCCCTTGGCACGGTTGTTCCCGTCGTACGCCGCTCCGCCTATCTCGTGCTGCAGACTGTATTCCGTCCCCGCGTCAGGGTGATCGGGGTTGGCTTCGGCCCACAGTTTCGCCAGTGCTTTGAGCTGTATCTCGCGCACTCGGAAGTTCTCCCCGTTCTCCCGACTGATCTCATCGTCGATGCGCCTCTGCTCCTCCAATTGCCAGGAGTACGCCATCGCGTCCACACCGCGCTGGGCCGCGTCGCCGACGACGGGGATGAAGTTCGCCGCACCGCCGACGAGGTGGTAGCCCCACTTGGCGTCCCAGGAGGGGTCGTCCTTGTCGGTGTCCAGAGCCTGGTACCGGGCCTCTTCGAGGAATCCGGTCGTGTGGCCGGCGCGCAGCAGGGTCTCCTTCGGGTCATCGGGAGTGCCCACGTTGATGTCCCGGCCCATCTCCCGGAGCAGCCCCTCGTTGAGGATTCCGTAAGCCTCCTGGTCACGGGACACCTGCTTGCTGACCTCCAGCAGTTGCTTCCTGTCCAGCGGGCTCTCGTACGGGTCGAGGCTGCTGGCCGCCCGGTGCACGGTGTCCGAGTGGTTGGCGAGGACTTTGGCCATGTCGTCGCGGATCTCCGGCGGGAAGTCGTCACCCGTCGCCGACAGGTACTTCAGCGAGCGCTCCAGGACCGCGCTGTGCTGGTCCGTGTGCGGCACGAAGGCCGCTGTGTCGTCGTGAGGGTCGATGCCGGTGGCCGCCGCGAAGAGCGCGTCGCCGATGGCCTCGCGGGCGGCGAAAGGCGGGTCCTGCCCGATGCCGTCGGGGAAGCCCTCCCGTTCCCCGAGCACGTACTGGGCGTTGTCCTGCGGGTGCGTGGAGGTGAAGAACTCGGTGGACGCCTCGGGGTTGCGGCTGAGCGCCGTCATGAAGCCGGTCATCGGGTCCAGGCCCAGGTCGTTGTCGGTGCTGCCCGGGTTGAGGATGGTGTGCCCGGAGGTGAGGCCCTGCCAGTGGCGGCTCGGCAGGCCCATCTCCTTCTCCCTCTCGACCAGGGCGTCGCCGTAGTCGTTGAGGAAGTCCTTGTCGTATGTGCCGTGGTGCATCAGGTTGCCCATGACCTGGAAGCCGTACGGGCTGCCCTGCGTGGGCACGTCCAGTTGCCTGGGCCCGAGTTCGATGACCTCCTTCTTCCACGCCTGCATGGCGGGACTGTCGCTGTGCGACGCCTCGGCCAGGACGACGCTGAGATTCTCCTGTGCCTCCTTCAGCTCCTCGATCCGATCGTCGCTGAAGGGGCCGCCCTGCCGGGGGTCGTTGAGGTTCGCGTAGAACTCCAGGAAACCCCTGCCGCCCATGCCGGTCGCGAAGCGCTCGGCGAAGGCGGGGTTGTCCATGTTCTCGGCCACGTGCTCGTTGAACCGCTTGAGTTCGGCGTCCGTCATGGACGATCCCTTGGACGCCATCTCGAGGGCCTTCTCGGCCTCCTTGACGCCCTGCTGGTCCCGGTATTCCCGCAGGGAGGAGTAACTGTCGCTGCCGAAGTCGTACGGGTGCCCTGCGACGAGGGACCGCAGTACGGCGGCCATCGTCTCGTCCGCCTGGCTCGCCTTGTCGACCGCCTGGCTGATCTGGTCCGCACGGAGTTCAGCGTCTCCTGCGTAGGCCCGGGATCGGTGTTGCCCTCGCCGCACCAATCGGGATGCACGGAGCGGGCGACACCGCGGTAGGTGCGGTCCTCCTGCTCCTGGCTCACACGGTGGCGGGTTACCTCGTCTTCCTGGCCTACATGTCCGGGACCGCCAATCCGTGGGAACCGGACGCCGCCGCGCACTCCGGCATCGCCGCGGGGTCGGCGCTGCTGGTCGCCGGCGTCTCGGCGCTGCTGGCCCGGGGGTTCGTGAGGGCCGGGCACCTGCGCCGGTGGTGGTACGCGCTCCCCGTGCTCCTGGGCCTGGCCGCGCTGCTGCGGCTGACCGTCCTCACACCCTGAATCCGGCGAGCGGGCCCCGGGCGCCCCCGTCCGTCCCGCTGCGCCGCACAGGTGCCGGCGCGGCAGGAACCCACCGTGCGGGCCGTACGGGCTTGGTGCCGTGTTGCTGTCCTGGAGGGGAGTCGGCGCCCGCGCCGCCCGCCGGATGGCCGGATCCAGGTCCGAGTCGCCCTCCCACTAGGGTGACGGGGCATGCGACACATACGAACCGTCACAGCGATCCTGGCCGCCGGCCTGCTCACCGTCGGCTGCGGGGGAAGCGAGGACGGCAACGGGGGTTCCGGCACGCAGAGCAGTGCGGAGGCCGGAAACAGCAAGAGCGACAAGAGCGACCGGGCCGAGGAGGGGGAGCGGCTGCCAGTCGTGGTGGAGTCCCCCGCGGAGAAGCCCGTGGGCATCAACCCCACGATCAGCCCGACCCCGGAGCGGGACGCCGACTTCACCGAGAAGGTGATCCACGAACTCCGTGAGCGGACCGTGCGGATGGCCGGCGTGATGAAGAGCACCAGCGGCTCCTGCGAGGGTGGTGAGATCACCCTGAAGGCGAAGGCCGCCACCGAGTGCACGATCGCCTACGCGGACGTGGAGATCCCCTGGACGGTGACGATCTCCGACTCCTACAAGGAGGGGTCCTTCTTCATCCAGTACAACGCGGAGCCGGGCAAGGGCCTGCTGACCGGCGAGGGCGTGAGGGCGAAGCTCTGGGAGGACAACCACCAGTACAGCGATGAAATGCGCTGCGAGGAGCTGCCCGAGGCCGAGGTCGTCGACCTCGACGCGGACACGGGCTACAAGTGCCAGCTCGTCAACGAGAAGAGCGACGGATCGGGCGAGTACACCGTCGACATGGCCGTCAAGGTGAAGCGGGGCGGTCCCTGGTTCGACCGCCTCGGCTGAGACGGCGCGGCTGAAGGACCGGCCGGGCGGCCCGGGTCTCCCGGGCCGCCCGGCCGGTTCGGTGCGGCACTCCCGGCGCGGACGTGCCGCCCGGGCCGGGTGAAGCCGAAGGTCCCGTCCGGGTCACGATCGGGCCCCGTTCCCGCCCCGGGCGGGCCGTGTGATGTGAGATGAAGTGGAACACCCGTACGGGACGAACGCGACCGGAGACGGCGAAGGGCAGACGTGGCACGAACCCAGGAAATGCGCAGAACCGCACAGACGGTCGCCCAGGGGGCCGATCCGCGGGCCGTGGCCGAGGAGGAGCTGCGCCGGCGACGGCGCGGCGGGGCAGGGAACGGTGGAGACGCCGGGGCCACCGGGGACGCCGGGGCCGCCGAGGGCAGAACCTCCCAGCAGGACGGCATCGACCCGGCCGACTTCCCCGCCGCGCGGGAGCAGGGCGGCGGCTCCATCGCCACCGTGATGACGCAGCGGACCGTCCCGCTGGCGGAGGCCGGGGAGGTGCTCAACCGCAGCGAGCAGCGGCGCGAGGGCGGCGAGCCGGTGCACGCCATCTGCCCGATGGTGCTCCCGCGCGGACGCTCCCTGCTGAGCATGCTCCCGGTGCTCATGCTGCTGGTGGTGGGCGCGGTGGGCTCCTCCGTGGTCTCCGCCGCGGGCGGCAGCGCGCTGACCAATCCCCTCTTCGGCCTCCACTACTGGGTGCTGTCGGTGTCGGCGGTGGTCTTCGTCTGGTGGCGGCAGGGCATGGTGATGGTGCCGGACGGCTGCCAGGCTCTGATCACCCGCTTCGGGAAGCTGGAGCAGGTGGTCGGCCCCGGCCGGGTGATCCTGCTGAACCCGTGGAAGCGGGTGTCGTACATCCTCAACACCACCCGCGAGTACCCGTTCAACGCCCCCGTGCGCGAGGCCCCCACCCGCAGCGGGGTGAAGGCGTCGATCGACCTGTTCATCCAGTTCCGGATCAACGACCCGGTGGAGTTCGTCTACACCCTCGGCGCGGTCCGCGGCTTCGAGGAGAAGCTGAGCAACGCGGTCAGCGAGACCATCCGCAGCCTGATCTACGAGCAGGAGGCCGCCGGCATCTACGACATGGTCGGCGAGGACACCGGCCGGCTCCTGGAGCAGCTCAACCAGCAGTTCCAGCCGGCGGTGGAGCTGACCAACGCCAACATCACGCACGCCGAGCCCTCCGACCGCAACTACCGCATGGACCTGGCCGCCCCGGAGATGGTGCGGGTCGCCAAGGAGGCCTACACCCACGAGTACGCGCTCCAGCTCCGCAAGGAGCAGGACGAGGGCGACCTCACCAAGGAACTGGCCACCCTCCAGGAGACGTTCTCCGCGATCCAGGCCGAGATCGCCCAGTACCAGGCCCAGATGGACACCGCCGTGGAGCGGGAGACCAACCGGGCCCAGGCGCTGGCCCGGCAGCGCTACGTGCAGGCCGAGTCGGAGGCGAAGGCCAACGCCGCGCTGCTGGAGGCGCAGGCCCTGGACATCCGCGCGGTGACCGCCGCCGAGGCCCCGGAGATCCTGGAGTACCGCTACCGGCAGCAGATCCTCGACACCCTGGAGCAGGTGGCGGACCACCTGCCGCAGCTGGTGCGGGTGGGCGGCGCGGAGGAGGCCGACGGCACGGCCGGGGTCGACTTCCTGCGGCTGGCCAGGGAGATGATCGGCGAGCACGGCACGGAGCTGTTCACGGAGGACGACATGGCCGCCGTGCGCACCCGGCTGCGGGAGGTCTCCGAGCGCATCGAACAGCGCCAGGAGGAGATCCGCGCCCTGCTGGCGGAGGAGCGGCCGACCGTGCCGGCCGGAAGCACCGCGGCCGCCGGGGGCCTGGAGGCCGCGGACCCCGCGGCGCCCGGCGGGGAGCCCGGACCATCCGGAGCACCTGAGGCACCCGGGGAGACCGGAGTGCCCGAAGCACCCGGAGCGACCGAAGCGTCCGACGACACCGAGGAGGGCGCGCAGTGAGCGCCGTGTCCAGCACCCGCAGGTCGGTCATCTCCGAGGCGGTGGCCCCCTGGAGCGAGATCGCCCAACTGCTGCGCGGCGGCGAGGCGGGCACCCTGGTCCCGGTCATCATCCCCCGCCACCGCCGCCGGCTGTGGTGGCTGCTGCCGCTGTGGTTCGGGGTGTTCGCGCTGCTGACCGGCGTACTGCTGTCCGCGGGCGACTCCGACGGGCTGACCGGCGCCGCCCGCGGCTCCCTGGCCGCGCTCTCCTACGTCCTGGGCGTCCTCGCCCTGCTGGCAGGGGGGTTGTGGTGGTGGCGCTCCTCGATCGTGGAGATCGAGCAGGGCACCAACGGGGTCCTGACCCGCTACGGAGCGGTCACCCGCACCCTGGACCCCGGCCGCCACTATCTGTGGCACCCGTGGTCGCGGGTGGAGTTCGTGGTGGACACCGCCACAGAGATCCCCTACTCGGCACCGGTGATGGCCTGTCCGACCCAGGAGAACGTGCCGCTGCGGTCGATCGAGTTCTTCCTGAAGTTCCGCATCACCGACGCGGTGCTGTTCGTGCGGACCATCGGCGCGGGCAACTTCGACCTGGTGCTCTCCAGCGCGGTGCAGGACGCCATCCGGCAGCGGGCGCGCAGGATGCGCACCGAACGGGCCTACGACCTGCGGGGTTCGGACGTGGCCGACATGCAGGAGCTGCTCAACCGCCAGCTCTCCCGCTACGGGGTGCGCATCACCGGCTGCAACATCCCCGACGTGCAGCTCCCGGCCCAGTACCAGCAGCACCTGGCCACCCGTGAGCGGGTGGCCAAGGAGCGCGCCGCGTACGACCAGGAGTGGGGCCTGACCCGCAAGCGCCGCATCGACAGCCTCCGGATGGACATCGAACGGGCGAAGAAGGTGCGCGACGCGCGCATCGTCGAGGTGAAGGCCGCCCTGAACCGGGCGCGCGAGGAGGTGGCCCAGCTCCTGGAGGAGCAGGAGACCAACGCGCAGCGGGTGCGGTTCGAGATCGAGACCCGCGGGCGCAGCGGTCTGATCGCCGCCGAGAACGAGGCGCGCGCCCAGCGCCGGCTGGCCCAGGCGTACCGCGACAACCGGGCGGTCCTCCAGTACGAACTGGCCCGCCGCCGCCTGGAGGTCGGCGCGACCCTGGCCGGCAGCGCGCCGCGGCCGGTCGTGGTGCGCACCGACGGCGCCGGTGGCGGTGACACCTCGGCGCTGTCCACGCTCCTGACGGCCCAGCTGCTGCCGCGGCTGGCCGCCCTTCCGCCGGTGGACCGCGGTGCCGGGTCCGCCGGCGCGGCG